>JAHFCD010000137.1 GCA_023249695.1 Elusimicrobiota bacterium | reverse complement strand
GTCTGATTGCCCAGGCGCGCGAGCAAGTCGAAATCGCCCACCGCGACCATGATGAACGCTTAAGAAACACCGTGGCCGCCATGGCCATGAAGTCCTGCGCGAACCCCGGTAGCGTAACCCAGACGGACTTGGACGGTCTTCCGAAGCCGTACGATCCGGACTACAAATCGAATGCCCCGCATCCGAGGGGGCTTGATGGTTGCAGCGCATGGGTGTATTTGGAAATAGACAACGGAGCGGACGCGGAACAGATCAGAATCAAGTCCGTACCGGCGGTGGCTGCGGCATACCCCCCGCCTGAGGAAAAGCCGGTTGACGCGCGGCTGGGGTTGAGGCGGTCGTATAGCATCAACCCCATCACCGCCGTCAACGCCGCCGTGCCGATGTTTAGGAGCATATTCCCCGAATTGAAAGAGTACTCCAAGGCGATGTGCGGCGCCAGCCAACCTCTCCGGCCGATGAATCGCCTGTATCGCAATTATTTCACTCTCGGGCAGGAGCCGTTCGATGATAATCTTGCCCATAATCTTGCAGCCGGCCTGGACCTATGCTCTCGTCGTCTTTTCTATAAAATTATTGAAAAGACTCGCGCCGCCCGTGGGAAGTTCGAACTCACCCCCGAATGGGTGAATGGTGTGGTGGCCACCACTCCGACTGAGCAGGAGACCTCGCCCGACTATTCTTACCCCCAGTCAACCCCTCCGCCAACTGGCTGCATACCGGGAGACAACAGCCGTCGCAATTGCATCGCATGTGGGAATACCCAATGCGATTGATGAGCTGGCAGACCGCGGAAATACGCTCGGGGCGCAGCGGAGCAACCACCGCGGAATGGATTGAAGCGGCAGCCGCACAGTAGTGCTCCGAGGCGGGCATAACGTCCGGATATTCACGTCCTCAGACGGGCGGGGGCGATCCGTGTCGGGATCACGGAATATTCGGTGTCCCTAGTACTCGGGCCAGCGCTTGCCCTTCGTGTCCTGGTGCGTGCAGTCGACGAAGACCATTCCGGCGCATTTCGCCTGCGGGTCGTTGACGTAGCCCCAGCCGCCGGTGTCCTTGATCTTGGTCGAGTCGATCTCCGTCCCGTACTCGCTCTTTCCGGTGCAGACCTCGGCGCCGTAGGGCGTCCACGCGCCGGTCTCCGCGTGATCGCCGAGCTTGGTCTTCGGGATCTCCTTCAGATACTTGGGGTCGATCAGCGCGTCGAGCGTCGCGGGATACTGGCCTTCCGCGTCGCCGTAATAGATCGCCAGCGAGGACCGCAGCGATCCCAGGTTCCCTTTCGTCGCGCCCTCTCCCGACTTGACCGACAGCGTCTTGAACTTTCCGAAGCTCCCGGTCCCCGTGAGCATCATCCCCGCGATCGCGCCGAGCGGCAGGATGAACGCGAGGACCCCGAGGAACGCGAACGCCGCCTTGCGGCCCGCGCCGACGCCTTCGACGTAGACGACTCTCGTCCCGACGACGTAATCGTGCAGGGCCCGCTTATCCGAGAAGGCGGCGACGAGGTAGCCGAGGCCTAAGGTGACGGCGCTCAGGTACTCCGACAGGGCGCGCGCCAGCGCGCGCCCGACGCCGACCGGTTCTCCCGAGATCGCGACGACCTTGATCCCGGCCGCCATCTTTCCGGGGGTCTGGCCGCCTTGCGAGATGAAGATGGTCTTGTAGGCGAGGCCGACGAGGATGCTGAGCCCCTGCACCGGCAGAAAGACGCACAGCGCGAGTATCAGCGCGTCGACGAGGTAGGCGCCGCCGCGCACCCAGAATCCGGCGAGCGCGGGCTCAGCGGGGGCGAGAGGCGCGGGAGGCTCGGGGAGGGAGGCTTCGTTGTCCATGGGACATTGGTAACAGAGATTCGCGCCCGGCGCAAGGCGCGGCTGCTCTCAGTTTCCGGACTTTTTCTGTTGCCTCGGCGCGGGGGCCTTCTCCCATGGTTCTTTGCTTAAAAGAAAAATCGTCTGCTGGAGCAGCAAATAAAGGCATCTGTTTCGTTCATGATTGCTTTTGAGCATAGAACCGCCACAGGGATGATCCCCGGCCCGGGGAACTGGGAAGCGTCTAAGCGCGGCCGGTCGCGGCGCGCACCTTGGCGGCAATCGCGGCGAGACGGTCCTTCACGCCGGGCGCGCGCTTCTCCAAGAGAGGCAAGACCTCGCGGCGCACCCAGTTGCGCGTGAACTTTGGGTCGGTGTTGGTTTTGTCTTCGCGCGAGTCGAGCCCGTGCCTCTCGAGGTAAAGCCGGACCTCGGCGCGGGTCAGCGGCAGCAGCGGCAGGATCAGCTCCACGCCGGGGCGCAGCGGCCGCCTCACCGGGATGCCGCCGAGGCCTTCGAGGCTCGTGCCGCGCAGCAGGTGCAGGAGCACGGTCTCGGCTTGGTCGTCGAGCTGGTGGCCGGTCGCGACCGCGGTGTAGCGCCCGCGCCGCGCCCGCTCCCCGAGCACGCGGTAGCGCTCCTTGCGTCCGGCTTCCTCCAATCCGAGCCCGCGCTTGGCCGCGAGCGCGCGGACCGGAGCGCGGATCACCGCGACGGGAAGGCCGAGCGTTGCGCCCAAGCGTTCGACGAAGCGAGCGTCGGCGTCCGCCGCCCGGCCGCGCAGGCCGTGATGGACGTGGACGAGCGCCACCGTCAGGTTCTTTTTACGGGCCTGGACCGACAGCCAATGCGCGAGGCACACCGAATCCGGCCCGCCCGACACCGCGGCCAGCACGCGGCGGCCCGGCGTCAGGAGGCGGTGCGCGGCCTCGAAAGCCATGAGCTTGGACCAGACGCGAGCGGCGAATTCCTTGCGATTCAGGGGGGTCGTCTCCGACGAGGACGATGCCTTATTCCCATTGACAAATCAAGGCTCCGGGGCTACGCTCCGTGTAGCCGGCCCGGAGAACCCCCCATGAAATTTCACCCCTCGCTGTTTCTTGCCGTCCTCGTCTCTTTGGGAGGCCTTCCTTCCCTCCGGGCCCAGGTCATGAGCAGCCCCGTCAATGACCTCGCCAAGAAGCTGAGCGAGGATCCGAGGGAGCGCGAGGCGGCCGGTAAGCGCCTCGAGATTTTCATGCTGACCCCCGACGCCTCCGGCAGGAGCTTCGTGAGCGCGGACGCCGATCACGCCGCCCTGGGCGCGATGGCCCGCGACTGGGCGAAAAAAACCGAGCCCGGCCGGCTGGCGCTCCTGATCTTCGTCTGCACCCCGGAGTCCAAAGGCGAGGCTCGGTTGAGAGCGGCGCTGGCGGATTGGGCCGGGAAGAATCAGATCGGAAAAACGAGCGGGGCGAGCCAGGCCGCGGCTTTCCTCAACGACGCCGAGGAAAAAGCCGGGCAGGTCTTCGGCGATCCGAGGACTCGCGCGGAGATTGACGCGGCAATCTCGGCCAATGAGGCCGCCGCCCCGGCCGTCCCCGGCGCGGGAAAATCCATCGAGCGCGCCGGCAAGCTGCGGGAGTCGGCCATACTGCGCGATGCCTCCGTGTTCGGCCCCGACCGGGAGGCCCAGGAGATAAACCCGACCCCGAATCCGGGCGCTCCGACCGGCGCCGGCGCGGGAGCCTACGGACGGCGCCTCTCGCAGAACGGGCATGAGCTGTGGGGCGGCGCGAAATCGTCTTTGGACGCGGGAGTCGTGCCGGGCCCCGCGGATGAGATCGCCATCGCCAACCGGCGGCGCGCGTTGGAAGCCCTGGGCATCACCGAAAAACGCTCTCCCGAAGCCTTCCGGGCGGCCATGGCGTCGCCGGTCAGCGACGTCGAGCGCGGCGAGGCGTTGAAGAATACGCGCGGGGGAACTTACGGCGCCCAGCTTCGGGAGAGCGGCCACGAGTTCTGGGGGGGCGCGCTGTCCTTCGGCGAAGGCCTCGGCGAAGGCCTGCTCAACCCTCTGATGTACGTGATCCCCGGCATCGGGCGCACGTTGTCCCGTTCCTCGGCGCTGGCTATCGGACCGGCGGCGGGCGCGTACATCGTCACCCCGCTCAAATCCATGATGCTTCCCGACCCCCTGGCTCGGCCGGAGCAAGGCGGCGGCGCGGTGATGGAAGCCCGCGTCGTCACCGCGGCGGACAAGAACCGGTCGTCGCAGGGCTATCTCTCCGGGGTGATCGAATTCCAGAAGGGCGATTTCGAAAAGGCGGACGCTCTGTGGAAGAACGCGGTGGCGCTCGATCCCGGAAATGCCGACGCGGCGGCGGGCCTCGACAAGATCAAGAAGCTCAAAGCGCCGGTGAAGTAGCGCTCGGCGCGAATTGCTAGACTCGCTCCATGGCCGCGATCCGCTCCGCCGCTGAGGCGGACCTTCCCGCCGTGACCGAGATTTACAACCAGGCCGTGCTGCGCGCGACGGGCACCTTCGACACCGAGCCCAAGACGCTCGAGCAGCAGCGGGACTGGTTCGCGCGCCACGGCGCCGCGCATCCCGTCATCGTCGCCGAGGAGGCGGGCGCGGTCGTCGGCTGGGCGTCGCTGTCCCCGTATTCCGACCGCTGCGCCTACGCTCGGACCGCCGAGGTCTCGGTCTACATCGACGAGAAGGCGCGCGGGCGCGGCCTCGGTGGGTCCCTGCTCGAGGGAGTCTTGGAAGCCGGCAAGAAGGCGGGCATCCTTCAGGTGCTCGCGCGCGTCACCGAGGGCAACGAAGCGAGCCTGCGCCTGCACGCCAAGCGCGGCTTCTTCGAGGCCGGGCTTCTCCGGAAGGTCGGCGAGAAGTTCGGAAAGGTCCTCGACGTGCACATACTCCAGAAATCGCTGGCGCTTCTCCTGATCCTGGCCGCGGCGCTTCCCGCCCGCGCCGCGGTCGAGGACCTCATTCGCGAATCCGCGGTGCGCCTGATGGCGGGCGACGTCGCGGGCGCGCGCGCCAAGGCCGACGAGGCCGTCGCCTCGGCCCCGCGAGACCCGCGCGCGCAGGAGCAGCTCGGCAACGTGGCTCTGGCGGCGCTCGACCCGAAAGCGGCGGAGGCCGCGGCCACGCGCGCCCTGGCCGACGGGGAAACGACCGCGCGCCTCGTGCTCCGCGCCAATGCCCGGCTCACCGGCGGGAACGTCGAGGGAGGTCGCGCCGACGCCGAGCGGGCCGCGGCGTTGTCTCCCGGCAGCGGGGCGGCTCGGCTGTCCCTGGCCGTCGCGCTGGAACTTCTCGGCCGCCCCAAGGCCGAAGCGCTGAGCGCGTATCGCCGGGCCGCGGAGCTCGACCCGACGCTCGCGCCGGCGGTCGAGGCGGCCCTGCGCCGTCTGAATCCGCCCTCGGCCGCGCCGGCCGGCGCCCGCCTCGGACCGATCCTCGTCATCCTAGCCGTCTCCACCTTGTTCGGCTGGATCTTCGGCAAGGCCTCGAAGGCGGGAGAGCCGGCTCCGCCTTTGGAGGAACCGGCGGCCCCGCCGCTGCTGCCCGGTACCGGGCGGCTGTCGCCTCGCGACGCGCTCGCGGCGGTGGACGCGGCCGCGGCCGGCGCGCCCGATCCCTTCGCCCTCGCCGAGGCCCTGTACCGGCGTCTGACCGGGCGTCCCGCCTTCCCGCGCGGGACCGATCGCGCCCTGGGCCGCTATCTCCCCGCGTCCGAGACGGCGAAGGGCCTCCCCGCCGGCATCGACGCGTTCTTCGCGCGCGCCCTCGATCCGGAGCCGGCGCGTCGCTTCGCCACTGCCGCCGAGCTCGCCGGCGCCTTCCGCTCCCTCGTTAATCCCCCCGTATTGTAGTGGTGTCAGGCCTGACACCATTTCCTAATGAGGTGGGGGGAAGGGGCGGGGGTAGGACGGGACGGTCTGCCACTTCGAGCGGTCCTTGGGCGCGCGCATGAAGTAGTCCACGACGCCGCCGACGGGCTCGCGGCCGAACTGGCGGCTCGACGGGATCTGGGGCAGGCGCACGAACAGGATCGCGACGAGATCTTCCTGGATCATCTTCTCGAGGGGCGAGTACTCGCGGCCCGAGGGCTCGGCGCCGAAGGCGCCGGCGATGGTCAGGAGGTCGCCGCCGACGGCGTTGAACGACGCGCGCGGAAAGCTGCGCGTCGGCTCCTCGCGCAGCGAGCGGTAGATCTGCTCGCCGGCGGCCGGATCCTTCGACGCGAGCGAGACGGCCTTGGAGAGCAGCTTGGCGATGAGAGAGGGCGTCTTGCCGGCCTCGGGGAAATTCCAGCCCTCCGCGCGAACCGGGTCGGCGATCAGCGCGGTGCAGTTCTTGCTCGTCTTGTCGTACTTGATCTCCTGGGAGTAGTACTTCGCGTATTGGGCCGTGAACGCTTCTTGAAAACGGAGCGGGACGCGCGCGTCCTTCATGATCATCACGATCATGTAGGACGGCCGGTACCAGCTCTGGCCGCTGTTGAGGTCGGTCATGTACTTGTCCATCGGGACCATGCTCGAGAGGATCCCCTTCTCGCTGACGACGTCCATGCTGTAGAAGTTGTCGAACATCCAGTCGGCCATGCTGCCGCCGGGGCCGTATCGTCCGGTGAACAGGCTGGAGTGGCCGGCGAGCGCCTCGTCGTCGTCGCCCTGCGCGCCGTTGAGCATGAAGCCCATCACCGGCTTTCCTTCCCAGAAGCGATGCGCGTCGGGACGTTCCCAGAGAAGCCGCGTCTGGAATTCTTTCGCGGCGCCGCC
>JAHFCD010000136.1 GCA_023249695.1 Elusimicrobiota bacterium | reverse complement strand
AGTATAGCGGATTTTCCGGTTTCGAACAAGCGTTCGAGTCAGCGAACCAGAACGGCGAGGGCGTACATGTCGCCGCGGCGGTCCAGGTACCAGTCGAGGATCTCGGAGCCTTCGAGCGCCGCGCTCGCCTTGTCCTCGAGCAGGCTCGCCCGGGCGCGGTCCCCGGCCATCGTCGCGCGCAGGGCGGGATTGTCCACGCCGCGGACGAGGCCCACGCCGAACAGATAGGTCTTGCCGCCGCGGCTTTCGGACCAGGCGACCTTCTCCTCCGGCGCGCGTATTTTCTTGGCCCAGCCGGGCTTGCGCCATTGACGGGCCGCCGCGGGCGTGCGGGGGACGCTCAGGCGCGCCGCGACCTTGGCCGCCTTCGCTTCCCACGCGGAGGCCGGCGCGCACAGGCAGAGGGCGGCGAAAACGGCGAGGAGGACGCGCATAAGGCTCTTATAGCAGATCGGCCCCCGGACGGCCATCGCGGCGGCGCGACGGTTTTTGGAAACCGTCCGGCTACTTCTTCGAGCGGCCCTTGCTTCCGGCCGCGCCGAACGACACCATGCCGAACAGGTAGGCGATGTCGGTGTCCTCGAAGGCGACCTTCAGCCAGGTCTGGTAGCGCGGGACCTCCTGAATGTCCTCGACGCGGCCGCCGACGCTGACGTACTTGTGGACCTTGACCAGCGCGCCGAGGTCGTAGGCGGGCTTGGAGAACCGCCGGCCTTCGATCGTGCGGTTGCGGCCGAAGTCGTGCGCCTGCGCCACGACGGAGAGGCGGCCCAGAATCGGGTCCTTGTGGAAAGGCGTCAGGGTCACGCGCCCGCCGCCGCCGGAGCGGATCACGCCGATGCCGACGTCGTACCAGCTGCCCTCCCAGCCGAGGAGCGCGTCGGCCTTGTTGGGCTGGGCGTAATCGGTGACCTTGCCCCGCTTCTCGTCGGAGATGTTGGCCATGTTCGAGCCGCCGACGTAGTAGTAGCGGCCCTCGCGCGGGGAGATCTTGAGGCCGATGTCCACGCGGGAGGTGCGCACCGCGTGCTCGTAGCGCCAGTCGTAGTTCCAGTAGACCTTGAACTGCGTGATGCGGCCGAGCACGTCCTTGGCCGTGCCGGCGGCTTCCTTGACCGAGGCGATGGTCTCCTTGACGTCCTCCTTGACCTTCTCGTCGTGGAGCAGCGCGCCGACGGCGCCCTTGCTCGTCTCCAGGCTCGCCATCATCGTGTTGGACTTGGCCAGCAGGTCGTCGAGCTTCTGGGTGATGTCGTCGGTGCGGCCGAGCGCCTTCTCGAGCTTGGGCTTGCTGGTCTCGATGAGGTCGTTGAGGTTGGCCGTCATCTCGCGGACGTTGGCGACGGTCTCCGTCAGGTTGTCGGCGAGCGTGCCGCGCGGGCCTTCCTTCGTGAAGCCGTCGAGGAGCTTCTCGACCTTGGCCAGCGCCTTGGTCAGCGACCGCTCGATGGAGACGGGATCCTCGCCGCGGACGGTCGAGTTGGCCGGGATCACGCCCTTCGCGCGCGAGCCCTGGTCCACCTGAAGGTACTTGGAGCCGATGATGCCGGTCGAGCCGATCTGGAACAGCGCGTCGTTGTAGATGTCGACGCCCTTGCGGATCGACATGATCACGCGCGCGCCGCCGTCGACGAGCTCGATCGAGCGGACCTGGCCGACCTCGACGCCGGAGAGCTTGACCGGGGCGTCCTTGGAGAGGTTGGCGACGTCGGAGAACTGGCCGTAGAGGGTGTAGCGCTTCTCGAAGGAAACGTCGCCGAGCAGGAAAATGGCGGTGGCGAGCAAGGTGAGGCCGCCCAGGACGAACGCGCCGACCTTGGTCTCGAGAGACATCATCAGCTTTTCTTGGCCACGTGGTTGGATGCGCCTTCCGCCTCGAATTCCTTGAGCTTCATCTTGATCGGGCCTTCACTCTTGCCGTCGACGAACTGGCGCACGTAAGGATTTTCGCTGATCTTGATGATTTCCGGATGCGCGACCTGAAGCACTTTCCCCTCGTGAAACATCGCGATGCGGCTGGCGACCTTGTACGCCGCCTTCATGTCGTGCGTGACGGCGATCGCCGTCACCTTCAGCTGCTTCTGGAGATCCAGGATCAAATCGGCGATGACGTCCGTCATGATCGGATCCAAGCCCGTCGTGGGCTCATCATACAAAATGTACGAAGGCTGGGCGGCGATGGCCCGGGCGAGCGCGACGCGCTTTTTCATGCCGCCGGAGAGCTCGGAGGGCTTGAAATCCTCGACGTCCTTGAGCCCGACGAGGGCCAGGCAATCCGAGGCGATCTTGCGGTACTTGCCCGTCGGGATGTCGGTCAGGTAGCGCAGGCCGAAGGTGATGTTCTCCCAGACGGTCATCGAGTCGAAAAGGGCGCCTTCCTGAAACAGGTAGCCGAACTTGCGGCGATAGTCGGCGATCTCGCGTTCGGTCTTGAGGTCGGCCACGTTGACGCCGTCCACGACGATCTTGCCGGAGTCGGGATGGTGGAGGCCGATCACGCACTTGAGAAAGGTGGACTTGCCGCAGCCGGAGCCGCCGATGATGACGAGCGTCTCGCCGGTCTCCACGCGTATGTCGATGCCGCGCAGGATGGTGCGGGGTCCGAAACGCTTGACCACTCCCTCGGCGTCGATCATCAGGTGATCCCGAACGCGTTGAGCACCGCGGTCGCGAAGTAGTCCAGCACGAGGATGAGGACCATGCTGATCACGACGGCGGCGGTCGTGGCCTTGCCCACGCCCTCGGCGCCGCCGCGGGTCGTGACGCCCTTGAAGCACGACACCAGCGAGACGACCGCCGCGAACACGAAGGTCTTGAGGAAGCCGTGCACAAAGTGGCGGATCTCCATGTTGTTCGTGATGTCGTGCCAGTACACGGTCGCGGGAATCTGGTATTTCGCGTGGGCCACGAGGTAGCCGCCGAAGATGCCGGTGAAGTCGGAGGCGACGGTGAGCAGCGGGAGCACGAGCATGAAGGCGATGAAGCGCGGGATCACGAGGTAGCGGATCGGGTCGGTGCCGAGGGTGTACAGCGCGTCGATCTGCTCGGTCACCTTCATCGTGCCGAGCTCGGCGGCGATCGCGGCGCCCGCGCGGCCGGCGACGACGATCGCGGTCATGACGGGCGCCAGTTCCATGACGAGGGAGAAGGCGACGACGGTCCCCACGAACAACGGTTCATTGAAGAAGTGCTTCGAGGACGCGCCGGTCTGCAGCGCGAGCACCATGCCCGTGAAGAAGGCGGTCATCGCGGTGACGGGCAGGGACTCGACGCCGACGCGGACCATCTGGATCAAGGTCTGGCGCCACTCGATGCGGTAGCTCGTCATCCAGCCGAACGTCGAGCGCACGAGGAAGGAAAACTGGCCCGTCTCCTCAGCGCCCTCGAGGATCAGCTTGCCGAAGGCGTGGATCGCGCCGCTCACCGGCCGGCCCCCACGCGCGGCACGCGGCTCGTCAGCGCGGTCACGATCTCGTACGGGATGGTGCCGCAATGGCGCGCCAGCTCCGCAGCGGTCACGGCCGCGCCGTCCTGGCGGCCGATCAGCACGGCGTCGTCTCCGACGCGGGCGCCGGGCGCGCCGGTCACGTCGATCATGGTCTGGTCCATCGTGACCCGGCCGACGACGGGGCAGCGCTTGCCGCCGACGAGGACCGAGGCCCGGTTCGAGAGGGCGCGGACATAGCCGTCGCCGTAGCCGATCGGCAAGGTCGCGATGCGGCTGACACGCTTGGCCCTCCAGGTCGCGCCATAGCTCACGGTGGCGCCTCGCGGCGCCGTTTTAATATACACAATCTTGCTCTTCAGGGTCAGCACCGGGGTGAAGCCTTCGACGAGGCCGTAGGCGGCCAGGCCCGGACGCACCATGTCGAACCGGGAGGCGGGCTGGCGCAGCGCCGCCGCGGAGTTGGCGGCATGGGCGAGCGGGGGGCGGAGGCCTTCCTTGTCCAAGGCTTTCAATACCCGTTTGAACGCCGAAAGCTGACGTCCCGTGAAAGCCGCGTCGTTCTCGGCCTTGGCCATGTGGGTCAGGATTCCCTGGACCCGGATTCCCTTGAGGACGGACAGGTTCCGGATCAGGGCCAGCGCGGCCTCCGGACGCAGGCCGATGCGGCCCATGCCGGTGTCCACCTTCACGTGAATGTCGATGCGGCGACGCAGGCGCAAGGCCGCCTCGGCCACGCGCTTGGCGGACTCGAGGGAGGCGACGATCGGGGTCAGATCGTGCGCGGCGGCGGCGAGCACGCTCTCGAAGGGGTACAGGGAGCCGAGGACCAGGACGGGCAGCTTGACCCCGGCGGAGCGCAGCGCCAGCCCCTCCTCGACCGAGGACACGCCGAGCCAGTCCGCCGCGCGCGCCTTCTGCGCGGCGAGCGCGCAGAGCACGGCGTCGTGGCCGTACGCGTTGGCCTTCACGACGAACATGATCTTCACGCGGGGGCCCACGCGCTTGCGCAGGAGGCGGAGATTTCCGACGAGCGCGCCCAGGTCGATTTCAGCCCAGGTGGGCCGGAAGAAGCGCCTCATTATGAGAACTGAGTCTGCGTTTCCTCGAAGGCGACGGGCTCTTCCGTGTTCGTCTCGTCGACGAAGCGCGTGATGCTGCGCAGGAAGGTGACGGGCACCGAGCCGGTCGGGCCCTGGCGCTGCTTGGCGATGATGATCTCGGCCTTGTTCTCGAGCGTGGGATCGTTGGGCTTGTAGTAGCCCTCGCGGTGGATCATCGCCACCACGTCGGCGTCCTGCTCGAGCGAGCCGGATTCCCGAAGGTCCGAAAGCTTGGGCTTATTATCGATGCGCGACTTGTCCTCGCTCGCGCGAGAGAGCTGGGAGAGCGCGATCACGGGGAGGTTCAGCTCGCGGGCGAGCTGCTTGAGGCCGCGGGAGATCTCGGAGACCTCCTGCTGGCGGTTCTCCTGGCGTCCGCTGCCGCCGCCGCGAAGGAGCTGCAGGTAGTCGATGACGACCATCCCGAGCGCCTTCTTGTCCTGGCGCAGGCGCGTCATCAGCTGGCGCGAGATCGTGCGGACGTTCATGACCGTCATCCCGGGATTGTCGTTGATGAACAGCGGCGCCTCGGAGAAGCGCGCGGCGGCCCCGGTCAGGTCCTGCCAGCGGTCGCGCTTGAAGTAGCCGGTGCGGATGTCCTTGAGGTTGACCTTCGCCTCGGAGGCGATGAAGCGCTGCATGATCGCGTGGCGGTTCATCTCGAGCGAGAAGAAGAGGACGGGGATGTTCTTCTCGAGCACCGCGTGCGCCACCATGTTCAAGGCGATCGCGGTCTTCCCCTGAGAAGGCCGCGCGGCAATGAGAATAAGGTCCGATTTTTGAAAACCCGTCGTCATCTTGTCGAAGGCGCGCAGGCCGGTCGGGATGCCGGTGACCTCCTGCTTGCTGTGGTGCGCGCGCTCGATCTGCTCGACGACCTCGTGGACCAGGTCCTTCATCTCGACGACGCCCTGCAAAGTCTGCCTTTCCGACACCTTCAGGATCGAGCTCTGCGCCTCGTCGAGGATCTGCTTGGGATCCTTCTCCTGCGTGTAGCAGGCGGTGACCACGCCCGTGGCGGCCGCGATGAGGTCGCGCAGGATCGCCTTCTCCTTGACGAGCTTGCCGTAGTACTCGACGTGCGCGGCGGTGGTGACCTTGTTGATCAGCTCGGCGAGGTAGGCTCCGCCGCCGACGGCGTCGAGCTCGGATTTCTTGCGCAGCTCCTCGGAGACCGTGACCGCGTCGATCGCCTGCCCCGCGCCGAACAGGACGTGGATCGAGCGGAAGATCCTCTTGTGCGGGTCGAGGTAGAAGTCCGACTCGTGGAGGAGGTCGAGAGCCTTCTCCGCCGCCTCTTTCTCGATGAGCATCGAGCCGAGGACGGCCATTTCAGCCTCGAGGGCCTGTGGAGGCGTGGACGGATTTTGCGCCATGCGCCCCGCGGTTACTCGCGCGCGGTAACGGTGACTTTGACCTTGGCGATGACCTCGGGCTGGAGCCGGAGGGACACTTCATGCTCGCCCGTGGTCTTTATCGCGGTCTCGAGGTGGATCGCGTTCTTCGGAACCTCGTAGCCCGCCGCTTTGAGGCTCTTCAGCAGATCGGCCTTGCCGATCGAGCCGAACAGCTTGCCTTCCTCGGACGCCGGCACCGAGAAGGAGAGATTGACGCCGGCGAGCTTCTCCGCGAGCTCCTTGGCGACCTTGACGTCGGCGGCGACGAGCGTCGCGCGCTTTTCCTTGCCCTTCTCCCAATACTTGAGGGAGGACTCGGTGGCCATCTCCGCGAGCTTGCGCGGGAGCAGGTAGTTGCGGGCGTAGCCGGTCTTGACGTCCTTGACGTCGCCGGGGCGGCCGAGGTTGTCGACGGTGCTGCGAAGAATGATTTTCATGACGGTGCTTACCTCTGGTGCTCTATCGGGAGACGTACGGCAGAAGCGCGAGATTGCGCGCGCGCTTGATGCAACGGGTGAGCTGGCGCTGATGCGAAGCGCAGTTGCCCGTGATGCGGGCCGACAAGATCTTGCCCGTGTCGGTCGTGAAGGTGCGCAGAATCTGAATCTGCTTGAAGTCGATGTCGCGGACCTTCTCCGCGCAGAAGCGGCAGACCTT
>JAHFCD010000135.1 GCA_023249695.1 Elusimicrobiota bacterium | reverse complement strand
TGTTCTGCAGCTCGTTCCCGTTGGCCGGGGCCATGACGGTCATGCCCGGGATCATCCGCAGGTAGGAGTAGTCGAAGACGCCGTGGTGCGTCGGGCCGTCCTCGCCGACCAGGCCGGCGCGGTCGAGGCACAGGATCACCGGCAGCTTCTGCAGGCAGACGTCGTGCTCGATCTGGTCGTACGCGCGCTGCAGGAAGGTCGAGTAGATCGCGACGATCGGGCGGTAGCCCTCGCTCGCGAGCCCCGCGGCGAACGTCACCGCGTGCTCCTCGGCCAGCCCCACGTCGAAGTAGCGTTTCGGAAAGCGATCACGGAACATGTCCATGCCCGTGCCTTCCGGCATCGCCGCGGTGATGCCGACGATGCGCGGATCGTTGACGGCTTCCTTCACGACGGCCTTGCCGAACACGGAGGTGTAGGTGGGCGGCGGCGCCTTGATCACTGGCGTCTTCAGCATCTTCGCGGTCGCCACGTCGAACTTGCCCGGGCCGTGCCACGTGTACTGGTCTTCCTCGGCGGCGGCGTAGCCCTTGCCCTTCTTCGTCACGCAGTGGACGAGGATCGGTCCCTTGAGCTTCTTCACATGCGCGAACACGGAGGCGAGCTGCTCGACGTCGTGGCCGTCCACGGGGCCGAAGTAGGTGAAGCCCATCTCTTCGAAGAGCATGCCGGGGAACAGCAGAACCTTCGCGCGCTTGGCCACGCGCAGGATGGACTCGCCCCAGAACTGGAAGCGGGCGAGGAACTTCTTGACCTCGTGCTCCGCGCCGCGCACCGCGCCCATGGTCAGGAGTTTCGACAGGAAGGTCCCGAGCGCCCCGACCCGGTTGGAAATGAACATCTGGTTGTCGTTGAGCACCACGATGATGTCGGTCTGAACCTGGCCCGCGTTCTGCAGGCCCTCGTAGGCCTCGCCGCCGGTCATGCAGCCGTCGGAGACGATCGCGACGACCTTATTGGACTCCCCTTTGAGATCACGAGCGACCGCCATCCCGAGCGCCGCCGAGATCGCGGTCGAGGCGTGCCCCGCGCCGAAGGTGTCGTACTCCGACTCCGACCGCTTCAGAAAGCCGGACAGGCCGCCGAACTGGCGGATCGTGCCCATACGGTCCTTGCGGCCGGTCAGGATCTTGTGGCCGTAGGTCTGGTGGCCGGTGTCCCAGACGAGCTTGTCCTTGGGCGTGTCGAACGCGTAGTGCAGGGCGACCGTGATGTCGGTCGAGCCCAGGCTGGAGGCGAGGTGGCCGCCGAGCTTCGAAACGGTGTCCAGGATGAACGCGCGGACCTCCGAGGCGACCTGGGGCAGCTGCTCGGGCGAGACCTTCTTGAGGTCGGCCGGCGTGTTGATGTTCTTGAGAAGTTCCATGTTCATTTATCCCGTTCGATGATGTAGTCGGCCAGCTCGTGCAAGGTCTCGGCCTTGCGTCCGAAAGTCTCCAGATTCGCGTGCGCCATCTCGACGAGGGCGCGGGCCTTCGCGCGCGCGCCGTCCACGCCGTACAGCGAGGCGTAGGTCAGCTTGTCGTTGTCGCGGTCGCTGCCGCGCTTGCCCATCTTCTTCTTGTCGCCGACCACGTCGAGGACGTCGTCGGCGATCTGGAAGGCGAGGCCGATGCACTCGCCGTAGGAGCGAAGCGCCTCGCGCTTGGCGTCGGACGCTCCGGCCATCACGGCGCCCGCGTCGAGCGACGCGACGATGAGCGCGCCGGTCTTGCGCCTATGGATTGATTCGAGAAGGCGGGTGGCTGAAGCCTTCGAAAGCTTCTTGCCGAGGCCTTCAGCCGCGAGATCCGCGACCTGCCCGCCGACCATGCCCTCTCCGCCGGCGCCGTACGCGATGAGGCGGATCAGCTCCGCGGCCTCGCGGCCCTTGAGCTTCAGGTCGGCGGCGTTCTCCGCCGCGGCCTCGAACGCCTTCGTGAGCAGGCCGTCGCCCGCGAGGATCGCCATCGCCTCGCCGAACACCTTGTGGTTCGTGGGCTTGCCGCGGCGCAGGTCATCGTCGTCCATCGCGGGGAGGTCGTCGTGGATCAGCGAATAGGTGTGGATCATCTCGAGCGCGGCGGCGGTCTTGAGCGCCTTCTTGGCGGTAAGGCCGCAGCACTCCGCGGCCTCGAGAACGAGGGTCGGGCGCAGGCGCTTGCCGCCGGCGAACAGCGAGTAGCGCATCGCCTTGCGGATCGACTCGGGGAGATCGGGGGTGGGGGCGAGGAGCTTTTCCATCGCGGCGTCCACCGACGCCGTGTTCTTCTCCATCGCGCGGGACAAAGAGGCGTTCACAGGGTCTCCAGGTACGCCGTCAGGAATTTGCCGAGGGTCTTCATCGCGCGCGACGAGCGGAAGCCGGTTCTAATCAGGGCGGGAAGCGAGGCCGCGTTGTCGCGCGCGAAGCGCGCAAGGGACAAGGCATCTTCGCCTTCCGGGAACGTCGTGGTGATCTCTTCGTCGAGATCGTCCAAAACCACCCGCACGGCGATGGCCGGGGTCTTGCCGTCGGTCCAGCGCCGGACCGCCGCCGTTTCCATGTCGCACGCGATCGCCCGCTGCTCCACGCCGAGCGCGAGCTTGGCGTCGGGCTTCAGGACGATATTCGTGTGCAAAATCTTGCCGAAGTGGAAGGGGATCTCGAGACGCTGCGCCGTCTCGCGAAGGAGGCCGACGAAATCGAATTCCACCTCGCGCACGTCGGCGATCACATGTCCGTGGCGGACGTCCTTCTGCATCGAGCCGCAAAGTCCGGCGCTGATGACGAGCAGCCATTCGCTGCCGTTCAAGCCGTTCAGCTTGTCCGTCGTGGTCTTGGCTCCGATCCCGGTCTTCACCAGCACGACGCGGCGGCCGCCCACGAGGCCTTCATATCCGCCGTCGCCCGAGGATTCCAGCTTAAGGGCCTTAGCCAACGGCCCTGCCTCCCACCTGGTCGCGGCGGTGATGAGAATCGGCGTTTTAGGGAGGGCGGCGCGCGGAGCGGCGTCGGTTTCGATCGAATCTTCCATCAAAATGGCCATGTCACTACATTATCCCATTTTCTCGACGGTCCGGGACGCCCGTTTTGCGAAATAAAGCGTGTTTTAGCCGCCTTATAGGACAGGCCGCAGATTCCACCGCTTTCGCCGCTCGATTTCCTGAAGCTGCCGCAGAGCCTCGCCCTCGGCGTCATGGGCGGGAGGCGGGGGCGGAGTCACTATCGTGCCTCCTTCGCTTCCTCCGGTTCGGCCGCCGCCCGACGGGGGGGCATAATTGCCGTTCGAGTTGCCCGGAGCCGCGACGGAATAGGAGGCCACTATGCTCCGAACCCAGCGGGGGTCCGTCTGGTTCCAATAGTCGGCGCGGATGTATTCGATCAGCTTATAGAAAAGCAGATACGAGCAGTCGTGCATTCCCGCCGCCATGCTCCGGGCGAGATCGTTGTCATACGCCGCGAAGGAGTAGTCGTAATACGGGATCAGGATGCTCTCGAAACGGATTTGGTCGGGCGACTGGCAAGCCCTTATCGCATAGTCCTTCAGCTCGGGGAAAGCGTACGAGAAGGCCGGCGCGGGTGTGACGGAGGCGACGACCGTCGGTGTCCACGGCTTGGCGTCGACCGCCACGACCGGCGTCGCCGTCCTCCGTAGGTCGTCCGCGTTCGCGCCGAGGGTCAGCTGTTCATACACCCGCGTGGGGCAATCCCCGAGGCCGTAGAACGTCGTGTCGACGCTCTCCTTTTTTCGCGGGGGAGGAAGAGCGTCCAGTTCCGCCTGGGTCACGCTCCCCGGAAAAGCGCAAGTTCGTTCGGCCAGAGAGAGATAAGCGTCCCGCAGCCGCTGGTCATGATCGCCGCGGGCGATTTCGGCCTGCGCGCGGGCCTGGGCGACGATCTCGCGCGCTTCCCCGAGGGCGTCTTCCAGGGAGGACTGCTCGACCTCGCGGGTCGCGGCCGCCACCCTCGCGTCCTGGGCGGAGCGCAATTCGTCGCGCGTGCCCATGATCGGATGCTCGGCTTGCATCAGGATGTCGAAATAGGCCAGGCGATCATGCCCCAAGGTTCCCGGGTTATCCCCGATTTCCTCGAAGATCACGCCCTCGGTCTGGCGGCTGTGAGCGGGACAGGTTTCGGGCCTGGCGCTGCATGCGGCCGCCCATTTCGCCAGGAAGTCCACGTCGCGCGTCACGAATTTAGCGAGCTTCGCGCCCCCCGCGGCGACCAGGTCGTTCGGCGCCCGGACCCAATGGACTTCCGTCCCGGTCCGCGCCGCCAGGCTCTCCCATTTCCAGCGGTCGTCGTCGGGCACCCCCGTGACGATCAGCTTCTTGGGCGGGCGGATCTCCCCGTTGAGGATCGCGGCGTAGACCAGCTCGGTGCCCCAGCTGTGGGCGGCGAGCTCCTCTATCTCCTTGTTTTTATAGGACGCCAGCTTGGCCTTGGCGCGCGCGGTCGTTTCGCCGCGCATGGCCGCCGTCACCTCCAGGTAATCGAGACTGATATCAGCTACGACAGCGGGTGGGATTCCGCCGGCGATCGAGCTGGCGGACCCGCCGGCGATCCCTGGAAAGGCTATGCCCCATTGCAACCATTTCTTGGCGTTCTCCAGACGGGGGGCCGATCCTTCGACCGAAAAAGACGGCTTGATCTGCTTGTCGGCGATCGACGGATTCGATTCGTCCGTGTTGTCGCTGGACATGAAGCCCGTCACCTCGACGCGGCCGTGATCGAAATATTCGCCGTCCGCCCGAAGAATCTTGATGGCCTCCTTCTTATAGTTCCGTCCTTTCTCGCGCAGCAGCCGCGCGGTGACCTGTCTCAATTCCGGATCTTCGATCTCACTGGCAAGCTTCCCGTGGGGGTCGGCGGCGGACCGAGGCACGCCGGCGAAGCTTTGCGAAGAGGCCAGCGCGAGGCAAAGGAGCGATCCGGCGAGATAGCGGTTCATGATTATCCTTGAGAGGGCACAAAAAAAGGGGAGGAGGCTTCGCCTCTTCCCTGGACTCATCCGGTTAAGGCCGGATCGTGGATACCCCAGGGTCAATCCCCCAGGCTACAGAGATTATTGAAGTAATGATACCGCACTGACGGCGCGGCAACGAGGGCCTTAAGCTCTAGGGGCGCGGGGCGATGGGCCCAAGGCGCTCAAGCCGCCGACGGAGCTTTCGCGTAGCCGTTGGCGATATACCACTCGACCGCGTCCTTGAGCGCGATCTTGGCTGAGCAAGGGCTTTTCTTTTGCCCGGTTAAGGGCTAAGCTAAGCCCCGATGCCCCAAGAGTTCTCACTGTGCCCGCATTGCAGCGCTGATGTCCGTACCGTCGGAACTCCCGGAGTCTGCTGGCACTGCAAAAGGTCTCTGTCTCCTGCGCCGGCAAGGGTCGACATAATCCCGGCGCCCGCGCAAGCCCCGACGAAGGCGAACCTGGGATGGGCGGCTCCGATAAGCTGGCGCGCCCTGCTCGCGCTGGCTTTCTTCCTCGTCGTCGATTCGGTGATAAAGACGCTGATGCTCGTCATTGCGATTCCGATGATGTTCATCGGGCTCGCCGGCATGATCGGCACTCGCTACATCATCCGGTCTCTCATCGCACAGGGCGCGGCCAAGCCTCATATGGGGCTCCTGGCCCGTCTTCAGCTCGTCAGCGTCGTGGCGTACATCCTCTTGCTGCCGGGATACATCGACAGCCTCGGATACACCCTTGTCTTCGGCGTGATGAAGGTCGATTCATCGAGTCTTCTCGTGCGCGCGACCGAGAGGCTCTTGACCGTCAGTCTCGTTTCCTATCTGATGACAACGACCGCGATCGTCGTTTCGTACGTGGAAACGCGAAGAGCGCTCAGGCGGCCGGCGTAGCCTGGGCGCAACCGTTGGCCGGCGCGTTAGTTGCTGATAGACTCTCCAGGTGCGAGCCGCGGCTCGGAGGAAGAATACATGGCGATGAAAGGGCTGGGGTTGGGATTGTTTCTCGGGGCCGCGCTGGTCGTGGCGGGGCCGGTGCTGGCGGACGCCAAAGACGCGAAGACCGCCAGGGGCGTCAGCCTGTTCATGGGAAACTATGGATATACGCTCGAGTATCCGGCAGGCTTCACGGCGCTGCCGAGTTTCGATGACCCCGAAAAAACCATGGAGAGGGTCCTGTTTTATCCTCAAGGGACGCCGGCGGGACGGATGCAGGAGGAGCATTACGCCGAAAACGGGATCGTGCGCGTGGAAGTTGCTCCGATCGAGGTCCGCACCCCCCAGGGGCGCTTCCGGGCCGGGCTCAAGGAACTCAAGGCCGTCATCCCCGAAACGATCCGGCGCAACGGAGAGAAATGCACGGTGGGAAAATTCGCCTCACCTTTTCCCGCCGCCAAATTCACGATCACGGGGCGCACGCCCCTGGTCCAGGTCATCCTGGAGGGGGCGAAGGTGACCTACATCTTCACTTCGGCCAAAGACGACGCGCCGCTTCGCAGGCTCATCAAAAGCCTCAAAGAGATCGCTCCCTCGGATAAGCCCGGCCTATAGATCGTCAGCCTCATTTCCTATCTGATGACATCGGCCGCGATCGTCGTTTCGTGCGTGGAAACGCGAAAAGCGCTCAGGCGACCGGCTTAGTCTTGGCGTAGCCGTTGGCGACATACCACGCCACGGCG
>JAHFCD010000134.1 GCA_023249695.1 Elusimicrobiota bacterium | reverse complement strand
TAGCGGCGTCCCAGCGCATCGGAGCGGTCGACGGCTCATCAAATCGGCTTGACCGCGATGAAATTCACCATGGTTTCTTCCCGTTCCGCGGGCACCGGAAAGCCGAACCATTCGAACGCGCCGACGTCCCAGCGGCTCCACCACAGGTAGGGCGCGGATATCTTCTCCGGCGACACGGTGAAGCCCGCGGTCCGGGCCATCGCGACGTACTCCTCCGCCGTCCGCTGCACGTGCATCGGATGGCGGAACAGCAGGTAGATGATCCAGGACTCGATGTAGGCCTTGGTGGATTCGGCCACCAGGAAGACCCCGCCCGGCTTCAGCACCCGGAAGGACTCCGCGAGCATCGCCTCCTGGCCGACGATATGGTGCAGGGTCTGATGGCAGAAGACCATGTCGACGGACGCGTCGGGAATCGGGAGCGCCGCGGCGTCGACGCACAGCCATTCGATCGGCACCGGGCAGTCCTTCGTCCTGGTTCTCGCCGCTTCGATCGACGGCGCGTCCGGATCGACGGCGATCATTTTTTCCGGCCCGAAGCGCTTGGCCAGCTCCAGCAGCGAAACGCCTTGGCCGCAGCCGACGTCCAGGATGACCGGGAAGCGCGCCGCGATCGGGGGGAGCATCCGCAGCAGATCGTCGAGCGCGCGGTTGAGCACGCTCACCCGCCAGACCTCGGTGCCCAAAAACCACCAGCCGAATCGGGTCTCTTCGACGTAGGAATTCTTCTTCACGGTCACGACGTTCATGGTTTAGCCTCGAACGGAATCTCTCCAGAAAGGATACAGATTAAACCATTGGTACGGCGCGAGGGCGCAGTAGCGCTCGAGGCGCGCCGCGTAGCGCGCGACCAGCGCCTGGAGCGCGGCCTCGCGGCCGGCGCGGGGCAGCGCGATCCGCTCGGCGAAAGGCTCGTAATAGACGTCGAAGCTTTTCGGTCCGGCCGGCCGGCGCAGGCAGAAGACCAGCAGCACGGGGCAGCCCAGCGCGGCGGCGAGGATGTAGGGGCCTTGGGGGAAGTCCGCGTCCACGCCGAGGAAGGAGGCCGCGCCTACGCGAGTTCCGGCGCCGATCGGCACGCGGTCGCCGGCCATCACGATGACGGCGCCGCGGTCCACGCGCTGGCTCAGCCAGGCGGCCATGCCGGCGTCGAGCTCGGCCACCTGGTGGAGGTTCACCTGGCTGGACGGGTCGATCTGCTTGATGATGCGGTTGAAGTTCTCCGCGTGCCGCGTGTGCGTCAGCACGTGCAGCTCCAGCCCCGGGCGCAGCTTCGAGAGGACGCGGCCGATCTCGAGGTTGCCGAGATGCGAGCCGAGCAGCACGCAGCCCCGTCCGGCGGACAGAATCTTCTCGATCTCCTCCAGGCCGTGGAACTCCACGTCGCTCAAGCCGAAGCCCTGGTGCCAGGCGATGAGCTTGTCCAGGACCGCCTCGGCGAAGCTGAAGAAATGGCGGAAGCAGTCGAGCGGGCCGGCGGGGCGCTTCAGCGCGCGGCTCAAAAACTCCCGCGAGGCCCGGCGGCGGGCGGGATTGAACGCGTAGAACCAAAACACCACGGGGCACGCGGCCGCCCGGAAGGGCCAGCGTCCGAATAGGCGGTGGACCCATAAGAGGAACGCGAGGCCGCGGACGAAGACCCCTACTTCTTGAGCGGAGTCCCAGCGCATTTTCCCGTGATGATCAGAGGCAGCCGGCTCAGCATTCCGAAAAACAGGCGGGTGTGCATGCTCGAGATCAGGTAATTGTCCCCGAGCAGATTGAAATTGGAGCGCCCGTCCGAGGGGTAGCGCACGTTCGTCGGCACGCCGGTGAAGTCCAGGCCGCGCCATTTGAGCCGCACCAGGACCTCCGGATCGAAATCCATGCGCTCGCCCAGGCGCGTCTGGCCGTCGAGCTCGATGAGCGGGGCGAGGGGATAGAGGCGGTACCCGCACATCCCATCTTTGATCTCGAAGGACAGCGTGTTGATCCAGATCCAAAAGTTGGTCGCGAACCGGCCCCAGAGCCGGGACTTCGGCGCGCTGGCGTCGAAACGGGGCACGCCGCAGACGACCGCGCCGGGGTCCGCCGCCGCCGCCGCGAGGAAAAGGGGCACGTCGGCCGGCTCGTGCTGGCCGTCCGCGTCGATCTGGAGCAGGTGCGTAAACCCGGAGCGGGAGGCCTCTCGCGCTCCCGTCATCACGGCCGCGCCCTTGCCGCGGTTTTGCCCGTGGCGGAGCAGGCGGACCCAGGAGGACTCGCTCGACGCGAGACGGTCGAGCGCGCCGGGATCGGCGCTCGCGTCGTCGACGAGGATGCAGGGGAGGCCGCGGGGGCGGAGGGCGTCGAGAAGGCGGGCCAGCGCTTCCGCGTGGTTGTAGACGGGGATCACCAGGCAGACTTTAAGCAAGCTCGCTCTGGAAATACAGCGAGCCGCTGGAATGGCGGCCGCGCGCGCTTTGATACTCGAATTTGAGCCGGCCTTTCGCCGCGTCGAAGGACAGGTTCAGCGCGAATTCGTCGCCGGGCTGGAGGACCTGCTGGAACTTCAGGATTTCGACCTTCTGAAAGGTCCCGCGGACGCCGAGATGCTCCTTCCCGTAGCGGACGGCCCAATCGAGCTGCACCACGCCGGGGAGTATCGGCGAGGCGGGGAAATGGCCGTCGAAGTAGAAGAGGTCCTTGGGCAGGCGCAGCTTGAGAGAGACCGCGCCCGCGGCCCCGGGCTCGACGGCGAGCACCTCGGGCAGCAGCGGCCGCGTCTCGAACAGCCGGAGCAGGGACTCCTCGGTGACCTTGCCCGAGGCGTTGAGCGGCAAGGTCTCCACGAAGCGCCAGCGCCGGGGGATCGCGGCGCCTTCGACGCGTTCGGCCAGGCGCGAGCGCAGGCGCTCCTGCAGGTCCTTGCAGGGCAGCGCGAGGCCTTCCGCGCTCGGCACCAGCACGGCGCCGAGCTGATCCTGCCCGCCGCGCAGCGGGAGGACGCAGGCTTCCGTCGCGAGGCCGCCTTCGAGCAGGGCGTCTTCGACGGCGGTCAGGGAGACCCGTTTCTCGCGGACCTTGACGATGCGATCGCGCCGTCCGAGGAGCTCGAAGCCGCCGTCGGTCAGGCGCGCCAGGTCGGAGGTCGTAAACCACTCGCCGTCGGGCAGATGCGGAGAGCGCACGGACAGCGCTCCGCTGCCGTCCTCGAGGCGGAGCTCCACGTTCGAGAAGTTGCGCCACGTCGCGTCCACGGCCCCGCGCTCGCGCCAGGCGACGCCGCCGGTCTCCGAGCTGCCGTAGACCTCGAGCGGCGCGCGGCCGAACAGGCGGCGCGTCTTCTGCGCGGCGTCCCAGGCGAGCGGGCCGCCCGACGAGAACACCGCGCGCCAGCGATCCTCGACCGAGGGCCAATCGAGGGATTCCGACAGGCGCTTGAGATGCGCCGGGCTGCTGATCAGCGCGGCCGTGCGGTAGGTCCGGGCCGTGGCGAGGAGCTCCTCGGGATAGAACAGGTCGGGGATGTGGAAGACGCGTCCCGCGCACAGCGGCCAAAGGACTTTGAAGAGGAGGCCGTAGATGTGCTGATGCGAGACGGTGGAAAACAGCGTCGACGCGCCGAGCTCCCGGCCGAACGTACGCTCCAAAGTCTCGATCTCGCTGCCCAGCTGGGCGAAGCTCTTGACGAACGAGGCCGGCTTGCCGGTGCTGCCGGAGGTGTAGACGGTGAGCGCGCCCCCGGCCGGCGCGGCGGGGCGGCCGGGCATGGCGGCGGGCACGCCCGGCAGGGGCGCCGTGAGGCGCGGCAGGGCGAGCGCGGCGAAGGTCGCGGGAAGGGCGTCGCCCGGTATGACGACGTGCTTGCCGGCGGCCCAGGCGCCCAGCAGCGCGCAGGTGAAGGTCCAGGTGTCCTCATGATGGAGCGCGAAGCGCGGCTCGGGGCGCGCCGCGTAGGCCGCCGTCCAGCCGCTGATGCCGCGCAACAGATCGTCCCAGGACCTGACCCCATCGGGCTCGGAGGCGACGGGGACGCCGGCGTCGCGGCCGTTGGCCAGCAGCTCCGCGAGCGGGATGAACTCAGGCGGGATCATGAAGATGGAGGCGCCGGCGCACGAGCCATTCGCCGCCCATGAGCGCGCCGATGAGCGTGTAGGCGATCGGGCCGTTGTACAGCGCCCAGACCCCGTTGCTGGCCCACAAGGCGGTGGCGAGCGCCGCCAGGCCGTTGGCGACGAAGAACAGGCACCAGATGATCGTGACGTTTCGCGCGTAGCTCACGGCGCGCGGGCTCAGGTCCGGGTAGCGCAGCCGGGCGAAGCGTTCGACGGTGGTGGGCGGCTTCACCAGGCTGAAGGAGAAGACGCTGAACAGGACGGTGTTGACGGCGGCGGGGTACAGCTTCAGGGCGACGGCGGCCTTGACGGGAATGCGGGCGTAGAAACGGTCGAGCACCAGGACGACAAAGACCGGGTAGAGGCAGGATAATATCCCGCCCAGCTTGCCGCGGACCTTTTCGCGCCAGAAGCCCATCGTTATTGCGTCAGGAGCACGTCGACCGCGTCCACGATGTCCTGCACCGTCCGCACGGACTTGAAGGCTTCCGGCTGCATGCGCTTGCCGGTGACCTGCTGCAGCTTGACGAGCAGGTCGATGGCGTCGATGCTGTCGATGTCGAGGTCGGTGTAGAGGTTGGCCTCCGGCTTGATGGCGGCCGGGTCGAGATCGAAGGTCTTCGAAAGGATGTCGACGACGTTGTTGTAGATGTCTTCCTTGGTCTTCATGTTAATTTGCATTGCCCGCCTCCTTTCGATTGGTGCTGACGAAGGCCGCCAAGGCCTTGACGCTCGCGAAATGCTGGCGCAGATCGCTGAGCTGGGAGTCAAGGCGCAGGTGGTAGCGCTTCTGGAGGGCGACGCCCAGCTCCAGCGCGTCGATCGAGTCCAGGCCCAGGCCCTCGTTGAACAGCGGCGCCGAGGCGTCGATCCCCTCCGGGGTCACGTCCTCGAGCCGCAAGGTCTCGATGATCAGCACCTTCAGCTCTTCTTCCAGCGCGTGCGTCGTTCCGCTAGGCTCGGCCATAGACTTGGGTCCTCTCAGTGAAATAGTTCTTCAAATATTCCGTCAGCTCCCGGGCCGCGGCCGGGGCTTCCCGCTTCCGCTCGAGGAACGGCTCGATCTTGATGTCCTCGCCGACCTCGAACTCGAAGCTCATGCGCTTCTTGGGCGCCGCCCACCAGCGCGAGTGGCGCCCCAGGTTGTGCTCGCGCGCGCGGATCACGACGGGGGTGATGTCCCGCCGGTTGCGCACGGCGATGTTCGCCGCCCCGCGCTGCAGTTCGCGCAGGCCGTCGGGGTCGGAGCGCGTGCCTTCGGGAAAGATGATCAGGGCGTTGCCCAGGGCCAGGCTCCGCCCGCAGCTCTCCACGAGCGCGGGGCCCCCGGTGTTGCGGATGAAGCCGCCCGCGAGGATCGCGTAGCGCGTGAACGGGTTGTCGAGCAAGGTGGCCTTGACGATGCAGTCGGCCTGGCGGATGAAGGAGATCAGGAAGACGATGTCGATGAGCGAAGGGTGGTTGGCCAGCACGAGCAGGCCCGGCCGGTCGAGGCGCTCCAGATGGCGCGCCTCGAAATCGAGGATGGTGAGGCTCATCACCTTGACGAAGATCCGCATGCTCAGGTGCACGATGTTCTTGGCGAGGCGTCCGCGCCGGACCTCGTCGCGCATGAAAAGCATCAGCAGCGGGAACACGGCGAAGGCGAGCGCCAGCTGACCGAGCCCGAACACGGCGAAGCAGAAGCCCGTGGCCAGGCCGCGCACGGCCCGCTCGGCGCGCTCAATCATGGCGCCGCCAGATCCAGCGGCGCGGGCCGCTGACGAGCGTCAGCTCCCGGTCGCCCCGCTCCAGGAAGCGCGCGACGCTGACGACCTGGGGCTCGGGAAGCGGGAGTCCGGGGGCGTCGCCGCGCGCGAGCTCCAGCGAGAAGCCGTCCGCGCCGGCCGGCTCCAGCACCAGCCCCAAGGCCGCGGGCCGGTCGCCTTCCTCCGCGAAGCGGCCGAACGCCTCGGGCAGGCCGTCGTCGTAGGCCGCGAGCAGAACCCGGGGCGCGCCCTCCGCCAGCAGGCCGCAGGCCTCGAAGAGTCCCTCGGGCAGGGTGTCGTGCCCGGCGGCCACGGAGCTCGTGGCCGACGTGTCGCCGCGCGCGATGGAGTACAGCGCGGACGCCGTGTTGTGCACGGAGAATCCGAACGTCATCGGCGAGAGGGGCTCGCCCTTGGTCAGGGCTTCCAGCATCTCCACCGAACGGTGGACCTCTCCGTAGCGCGAGCAGAAAACCGCGGGCATCAGCTCGCCGGCGGGCACGCAGTCGAAGGCGACCCGCAGCGCGAGGCTGTCCGCGAAGCTGGCCCGGCGGCGCAGCAGGCTGGACATCTCCGGAAGGTCCGGCCTTTTTTGCGGGGCTTGCGGGTCGGGCAGGAAGGCCGAGCGGCGGGAGATCGAAAATCGGACCCGGCATTCGGGGCCGGGTTCGCCCGCTTTCGTCGGAAGAGGTCCGGAAATCATCCCGGTCCCCTGATCACTGATAGGCACGAAGGCCATTGTACAAAATATGGCGGCCATGCGTTATAATGGCCGGGTGGACCTGAG
>JAHFCD010000133.1 GCA_023249695.1 Elusimicrobiota bacterium | reverse complement strand
ACGCCGACGACGCTGGAATGGCAGTAGACGCACTTGAGGTTGCACCTGAGGGTCAAGACGACGATGTGGAGGCTGGGCCCCTTCCAGAGAAAGGAGTTATGGCCTTTGAATTTCGCCGTCAAATCGGCGAAATCCTGATGGCCCTTGAGGAAGCCCTTCGACTTCAGCTCCAGCCAGAGCGGCCCATCCTGGGGGATGCGGCCCGCGACGAAATCTTTGAATTGGGCGGGCTCGAGCAGCGCGTAATAGCCCCAGTCGTTGGAGATCAAATAGCGGCCGCCGACCTTGCGCAGAAAAAAATCGCCGAGCTTGCGCAGGGCCGCCGCCGTCGGCATCGGGAACGCGGCGTCGGGCGTTTTCAGGGTGGGCATCAGGCTTTCGGGGTGTGCGCCGCGAACAGGGCCTGGGCCACGATGGCGTCCTTCGTTCGGCGGTTATGCTTGGCCACCATCCAGCGCAAAGTCTGGTTGAGGAGCTCGTTATGGAACTCTCCCGCCAGGGCGCAAAGCTGCTTTTTGGCCAGGGGCTTCTTGCCTTGCAGGGTTATGGAAAGCCCGGACCTCCCCTTGGCCTCGAGGTATACGAAGGCCCGGTCGCTGAAGACCAGCCCGGCCCCGTAGAGTGCCTCTTTGCGGTAAACCTTCGAACCGAAGAGAAAAGTGACCTCATTGCGCTCTTGGTCCAAGGAATAACGCATAAACTGGTGTGCCTCCCATTCGCGGTCGCGCGACTGCGGAGTCTACCTCGGGCAGCAGAACATACGTCCGCCCGCTACGCTGCCGGCGGCGGCCGTCGCGCCCAGCATGTCCCGAACGTAAACCCCGGGAATATAGGTAGCATATTGCCCGGCCGCGCAGTAGGTCCAGCCGCTGTAAGGGTATGAGACGGGGGTTCCGCAGTCGACGTCCGACTTGTAATGTCCGGAGGCCTTGATGTTGCCGCCGATCTCCAGCTTCTCCACCGGCATGGCGACGACGCCAATGGTGACCGAGTCGCCATCCCGGGCCAAATTCGTCTTACCCGTCGTGATCATGTTCGTGTACACGCCGGAAGGCGCGGGGTAGTAGGTCGTCAGGGTGACGCTTTCCGATGAAAGATCGGTCACTGCGGCGCACATGACGAAAAGCACCGCGCCCCATCGGAGCATGTCCTTGCTGACGCGTATATGAATGTTGATGTCGGCCATGAGCTCCCCGGTCCTTCCGCGAAGTATAACAGCGGAATTCAGATAAAACAACGGCTTTTTATCTTATTGCCGTTTTTTCCGTTAACCCGGACCCTTCCAAGGTGCCGGCGTCCGGCGGAACGTGATTTCCAGCTCCCCCGAGGCGTCTAACGCCAAATAATAGACGGTTTGACCCCGCAAGGCCGCCTCGGACGATCTCATAAACGGCCGGAACGCCTCGAACCCGGGCGCCCCGGCGATGGAGTCTCCGGATATGCCTTCCTTTAAACGGAGCGCGACCTTGGCGGGCGAGCCCCCCTCCCCGGCCCGTTTGAGGGCCAGGATATCCCGGACGGGGTAGAGCGAGGCGAGGGCGTTGAGTCGCCGCCTCAGCGCCGGCTTCAAGGCGCCGGCCGCGGAAAGAGGCATCCGCAGGTAGTATTTCGACCGGGCTTGGCCGTCGCTCCAGAAATCGTATCCGTCGCAGTCCCGGTTCGCGAAGCGGGGCTGGGCATAAAGCGTCATCTTGAGCGGAATCCGCGCGCGGGCGTCGTACTCGCAGCTGAAGGTGGTCGCCGGTCCGAGGCGCTTCAAGGCCGCCAGCTCGTGAAGCCGCGCTTCGATCCGGGCGAGTGGCCAGCCGGGCCGCATGGCCTCTAAGTCCGCGATCGTCCGCCAAACGGCGCTGGCTTTGAGGTGCAAGAGCTTCGGTTCGATCGCGGCGGGCAGCGCGGGCGGGTAAACGTGCAGATGGGCCAGCTGCAGCCAGCCGGGGCGGTCGGACCTCAAGCTCGCCTCGAAGGCCGCGTATTCGACCAGCGGCGAAACGACGCTCTCATCGAGCCGTCGCGCCGGGCGCAAGAGGGCGCGCGCGCTTCCCCCCTTCGCGGCGTCGAAGCCCTTGAGCCATTGCGTCACTTGCCGAAGGTTCACCGGCCAAGGATAACAAATCTATATAATCGGTCTCGTGGTGGACGCTTTCCCGAGGACGCACGTCGTCAGGCTCACGGCTCGGTGCAACGAGCGGTGCTCCTTCTGCTTCGTGATGGACGAAATCGAGGAGGGACGGCCGATCACCTTCGCGGAGGTGACCCGGGAGATCGAGGCGGCCAAGCGCGACGGCTATGCGCGGATCGATTTTTTCGGGGGCGAGCCCACGACCTACTCCTTCCTCGCCGACGCCGTCCGCTTCGCCGAGGACGCGGGGCTCGAGACGATGCTGGCGACCAACGCGCTCCGGTTCGCCTCCGCCGCGTACGCGAAGGCGTTCTTCCGGCGCGCGCGCCCGCTCGCGGTGCGGGTGTCGCTCTACTCGCACGCGGCGGATTTCCACGACCGGGTGACCAAGCTCCCCGGGAGCTTCGAGAAGACCTTGGCCGGCATCCGCAATATTCGCGCGCATCATGAACGCATCGGCGTTTCGGTTCTGATCATGTCCGAAAACGCGAACCGGCTCGCGGAGATCACCGAGCTCGTGCACGGGCTGGGCGTTCCCGGGATCAAGTTCATCGGCCTGATCGAGACCGACCGGACGGGGCACGCGTATCCCGAGCTCGCTTACGATCTGCATGCCCTCAAGGCGCCGCTGGCGGCCGCGGTCGCGAAGGCGGATCGTCTCGGCATGATCGTGCAGCTCGAGAAGCTTCCGATCTGCATCGCCAAGCGTCACGCGGAGCGGTTCGTGCAGGAGGCGCCGGATCCGACGTTCTTCAAGGCGGAGATCTGCGCCCGGTGCGTCGAAAGCCCCCGCTGCCCCGGCTTTTCACGCCCGGCGATCGAGCGGGGCGGCATGCCCGCGTTCGCGAAACCGATAACGCGTCGCGGCTAGTGGCGCGAGGCTTCGTCGGGGCGCACGGCGAACGCGGCGTTGAGGCCGATCAAGGTGAAGGTCGCCAGCAGCAGGCAGACGGACAGCGCGTTGATCTCGGGCGTCACGCCGAACTTCATCATCGAGTAGATCTTGATCGGCATCGTCACGATACCGATGCCCGCGACGAAGAAGGACGTCACGAAATCCTGGAAGCTCACCGTGAAGGACAGGAGCGCGCCGGAGATGATCGCCGGCATCGCGAGCGGCAGGGTCACCTTGACGAAGGCCTGCCATTCGGTCGCGCCCAGGTCCATCGCGGCGTCTTCCAAGGACGATTCCTGCAGGGAGATCAGCCGGGCGCGCACGGCCGCGACCGTGTACGGCAGGCAGATCAAGGCGTGGGAGCAGGCGAGCGCCGTGAAGTCGAGCTCGTAGCCCGCCCGCACGAGGAAGGTCAGCAGGCCGACGCCCAGGGCCACCTCCGGCATCATCAGCGGGACGTTCAGGAGCGCGTCGTAGGCCCCCCGCCCGCGGAAGGGCTTGTGCTTGACCATCGCGTAGGAGGCGAGGATGCCGAGGATCGCGGCGATCGCGGCGGCGGCCGCGGCCAGTTCGAGCGAGGTCAGCATCGCGCTCATCAGCTCGGCGTCGTGGAACAGGGCCTTGTACCACTTGAGCGTGAAGCCCCTCCAGACGACGTTGCGGCGGGCGTCGTTGAAGGAGAAGACGAACATCACGCCGAGCGGCAGGTAGAGAAAGCCGAACAGCGCGGCGACGTAGGCGGCCATCCCCCTCTTGGTCTTGCTCATGCCTTCTCCCAGCGCTGGTACAGCCATAGGCCGCCGACCAGGCCGGCGAGGAGGATCGAGGTCAGCGCGGAGCCGAACGGCCAGTCCTGGGCCATCATGAACTGGTTCGAGATCAGGTTGCCGAGCAGGTAATAGCGCGGGCCGCCGAGGATCTCCACGGTCAGGAAGTCGCCGAGGCACGGGATGAAGGTCAGCACGCAGCCGGCGACCGCGCCCGGAAGGGAGAGCGGCAAGGTGACCTTCCAGAAGGCCGTCCAGCGGCCCGCGCCGAGGTCGTAGGCCGCCTCGATGACGGAGCGGGGCACCTTGTCGAGCGAGGCGTACAGCGGCAGGATCGTGAACGGCAGGTAGAAGTAGACGAGGCCGAGGAGGATCGCGAACGGGGTGTAGAGGAAGCCGATCGGGGCGGACAGGAATCCGAAGCGGAGCAGGGCCGTGTTGAGGAGGCCTTCTTTGCCGAGCACGATCATCCAGGAGTAATAGGCCACCAGGCACGAGGACCAGAACGGGACCATCAGGCCGACGAGCAGGGCGTTGCGCCAGCGGCCGGCCCGGAAGGTGAGGAAGTAGGCGACGGGGTAGCCGAGGACGAGGCACAGCGCGGTGGTCGCGCCCGCGAAGCCCAAGGTCCGGAAGAGCACCGGCAGATACTTGTGGTCGAAGGCGCGCCGGTAGTTCTGGAGGCCGAACTCCCAGACGATCGCCCCGTAGGCCCCGTTCTTCGCGAAAGAGAGCGCGATCAGTCCGCCGGCGGGGATCACGAGCAGGAAAAGGAGCCACAGCGAGGCCGGGGCAAGCAGGAGATGGCTCGCCAGCGGCCGCCGCCCGCCCAGGAGCCAGGAGAGGGCCCGGCTCATCTAGGCGGCCCTCATGCGACCTTCACGTCGGCCCAGGTCTGGCTCCACATCTCGCTTTGCTCGCCGTCGAGCACGTGGTGGAGCTGGAGCTGCTTCATGACGGCGGGCGTGGGATACACGCGGGGGTCGTCGCGCAGGACCTTGTCCACCTCGGGGCTCGCGGCCAGGTTCGGCGTCGCGTAGCGCACGGAGTTGGCGATGCCCGCGGCGACCGAGGGCTCGAGCAGATAGTCGATGAGGCGCAGGGTGTCCGCGCGGTGGCGGGCGCCGCGCATGATCGCGAGGCAGTCCACCCACATGTAGGTGCCTTCCTTGGGGATCACGTAGTCGAGATCGGGGTTCTCGCGCGCGGTCTGGAACAGGTCGCCCGACCAGGTCATGGCGAGGTCGATCTCTCCCGCCACGAGGCTGTTTAAGTAGGAGGCGCTCGAGTACTGCTTGACCAAAGGCTTCTGCTTCACGAGCAGCTCGCGGATCTTCTTGAAGTCCTCGGGATCGCGCGTCGACTGCGGAATCTTGAGGAGCTGCATCGCGACCGAGATGCAGTCGCGGACGTTGTCGAGCATGGAGACGCGGTCCTTGTATTTCTCGTCCCACAGATCCCACCACGAGGTCGGGGCCTTCTTGAGCTTCTTCTTGTTGTAGGCGATGCCGGTCGTGCCCCACAGGTAGGGCACGGTGGTCTCGTCGGGATCGTACCCCGGGCGGCGGAAGCGCGGCGCCAGGTTGTCCAGGTTCTTGAGCGCTCCGACGGGAACCGGCTCGATGAGGTTGAGCGACTTGAAGCGCGGGATCAGGTAGTCGCCGACGACGATCAGGTCGTAGCCGCGCGCGCCGGCGCGCAGCTTGGTGAACATCTCGTCCTCGTCGGCGAACAGGTCGTAGCGCACGTCGACGCCGGTGCGCTTCGTGAACTCCGGCAGCGTGTCCTTGCCGATGTAGTTCGACCAGTTGAAGAAGTTGACGACCTTCTTGTCGTCGGCGCGGCGGCACGCCGCGAGCAAAGACGGGATGAGGGGCGCGAGGATCGCGGCCTTCAGGAACGAGCGGCGCGAAACCGGCTCAGCCATTGTCCTGTTCGAGGATGTAGACGTCCTCGGGATCCACGGCCGCGATGACGGGCACGCCCATGTCGTCGTGGACGGCGTAGCGGTCGCCGCCGGCCCAGGCGATGGTGAGGCGCTCGGGATTATTTTTGAACATCTGCAGGTAGATCTGGCAGGCGTCGCCGAGGAAGACGGTGTCCTTGAGGACCGCGTCGAAGCGGATCAGGCCGAAGGGCAGCTCGTCCTTGTAGAACACCTTCACGCGCTCGGGGCGGATAGCGATCTTCACGCGCTGGCCGACGGCGGGCAGCGTTTCATAGGGATCCAAAGGAACGTCGAGCTCGTGCTCGTCCTCGAGCATCAGGTGCGCTCGGCCCTCGCCGCCGGCAAGCACTTTGGCCGAGAAGATGTTCGCGCCGCCGATGAAGTCGGCGACGAAGGACGTCTTTGGCATCTCGTAGATCTCGCCGGGGGTGCCGACCTGCTCGATGCGGCCGTGGTTGAACACGGCGATGCGGTCGGACATCGTCATCGCCTCCTCCTGGTCGTGCGTGACGTAGATGAAGGCGATGCCCAGCCGCCGCTGGAGGTTCTTGAGCTCGAGCTGCATCTCCTTGCGGAGCTTGAGATCGAGCGCGCCGAGCGGTTCATCAAGCAGCAGCACCGCGGGTCGTCCCGCGATGGCTCGTGCAAGTGCTATTCGCTGCATCTGGCCGCCGGAGAGCGACTGGATGCGGCGGGCCTCGAAGCCGTGGAGCTTGACCATGGCCAGCGCCTCGGGAACCCGCTTCTTGATCTCGGCCTCGGGCACCTTGTCCATGCGCATGCCGAAGGCGATGTTGTCGGCCACCGAGAGGTGCGGGAACAGCGCGTAGTGCTGGAAGACCGTATGCACGTCGCGCTCGTAGGCGGGAACGTCGGTGACGTCGACGCCGCTCAGGCGCACGCGGCCGCCGT
>JAHFCD010000132.1 GCA_023249695.1 Elusimicrobiota bacterium | reverse complement strand
GATCAGTGGGCCGCGCGGGAGGAAGAGGCGCGGCGGCGTGAGCGCGAATGGATCCTCGAGACGGAGGCGCGCGACCGCGCCGCGAAGGAGCACGAGGATCACATCGTCGGGCTCCGGGCCGCGCTGGTCGACGCGATCAAAACCTACCGGGAAAGGAGCGTCAAGCCGTGAACGTGAAAAGCCAGCTTCAGGAGGCGTGGAAGCGCCTCGAGTCGCTCAGCGCGGCTCTTTGGAACGACAACTCTCCGCGGGCCGTGGAGGCCCAGGCTCTTCTCGAGGAGTTCCGCGGCGAGATGGCCCGCTTCGACTCGATCACCGTCCTGGCCAACGAGAACCACGCCTTGGCGTCGCGCGAGCACGAGCTGTCTCTCGCCGGCCTGCGCGCGCATTTCGAGGCCGAGCTCGCCGTGCTCAAGAAGCGCAACGAGCTCCTCGGCAAATCGATCCACGACAAGGACGTCGAGATCGAGTCCCTCCTGACCGGCATGGCCGACCACGAGCGGAAGAACGCCGACTTCCACGCGATGATCCTGAAGTCCGCGACGGACAGCGACGAGGCGGTCAGCCTGAAGATGGAGAAGTTCTACCAGGACATGCGGGCCAAGGAGGCCCAGCTCGAGGGCGCCTGGCTCAAGCGCGGAATGGCGCTCGAGGCGGAGGGGGCTCACGACCGGGAGCTGCTCGCGGCCAAGCAGGCCGAGCTCGAAGCCTGGGAGAGGCGGCGCATCGACGAGGAGTCCGCGCTGAAAAAGCGCGCCAACGACCTCGAGTTCAAGGCGCAGCGCCTGCAGGAGGAATACCGCCTCAAGCAGCAGGAGATCGAGGCGATCAAGGCCGGGATCCAGCGCAACGTCAGCGAGCTGGTCAAGCAGTATCAATCCCGCCTGAAAGCCGACGCCTCCGCGCCGGTGACGCCGGGGCGCTGACGTGACCGCGCTCGAGGAAGAATTCGCGCGCATTCCCGAAGAGGTTCGGCTTCTGATCGGCGCCGTGCGCCTCGAGGTTCCCGAGCTGGAGGACGGGAGCCCGTCCCCTCCTTCTCCAGCCGTTTGGGCGTCCGCGCTCTTCGCCGCGACGCCGCCTCCGGCCGCGCCGCCCGCTCTCGAACCGCTTCCGCCGCTGCGCGTGGAACCCGACGAGGTCGAGATCGAAGAGGTCGCTTCGATCGATCTGGGGCCGGTGAGCGTCCCGGAGCCGGAGGAGGCGTCCGAGCCGGAGCCGCTGTCCGCGCGCGCGCGCGCCGCCCTCGCCGCCGGCCTCGTCGCCGCCGGGGCGTTATGCTGGCTCGGCTGGACCCTGCGCGCCTTCACGGTCCCCATTCCGGCGTCCTCGCTCGCAGCCGCCGCCGGCAGGGCGGACGGAGGCATCGCCGCGGCGCAGGGCGCCGGCGTTAAATTTTACGATCGCGGCGGCCGCGAGACCGGCTCGCTGACGCTCGAGAAGGCGCCGTCGTCGATCGCCTGGGATTCCGGCTTCCTTTACGTCGTCGACGGAAGCGGCAAGCGCGTGCAGCGCTGGGGGGACGCAGCGGCCGCGCCGGACGCCTACGCGCTCGACCACGCCCCGCGGACGATCTTCGTGCGCGCTCCGTACCTGTGGACCGTCGACGCCGACGGCGCCTACCTCCGGCAGTATCTGATGACGGAATCGATGAACGGGAGCTTTTTCCAGCAGCTCGACTCGCTCAAGCTTCCCGACATCAAGACGCGGGACCTGTTCATCACGAAAGGCGGGCGGGTCATCACGATCGAAGCCGAGACCGGGCGTCTCCTCTCGCTTTCGCCCGAGAAGAACGCGCTGGTGCTGGAGAAATCCGACGACTTCCTCCCGGCGTACGCCCGGACCTCGGCGCATCTCCTCGCGTCGGACGGGCCCCTGCGCCTGACCGTGCCCAACGAGTCCGGCGATGAAACGAAGGTCCTGCGCTACCGCGGCATCCTCGATTTCGCTAACCGCTAAGGAGAAGGCGGAGCGGCTCGCGGGGGCTTCGTGGACCGGTCCCGCGTCTCGAGTTCGGGAAATTCCGAGATCAAGGATTCCAGGTAGGATCTTTTCGTGATCTCCCGAGCGAGCCAGTCATGGGCCTCCCCTGGGTTCCCTTTCCGCGCCAGGCTCGCCGCGTGGCCCTTGGCGATCAGGATAGCCTCGGCGCGCAGAGTCTGACTCATCGGAGCGTGCCGCAGCGCATCATCCATGATGTCGAGGGCGGAGCTAGCCTCTCCGCGTGCGGCGAGTTTTTTCGCGTTGGCCACGGCCAGGCGCTCCATCATCGTCGCGAAACCGAAGAGCAGCCCCGCCGCCGCGGCGAGAAGCCCGACGATGGCGGCCGCGACCTTAAATTTTCTCCGCGGCGAGAGCTCCCCGGTGCGAAGTCCCGAGATAGAGACGCCGCTTTTCGTCACCGTCACCGATTCGCGCAGGCGTCGTACGTGCTCGGAATTGGGATCGATGATGACGCGATAGACCCGCACCGGATAAGGAATCCCCTTGAAGGTGCGTTCTCCGATGCTGGTCGACGGGACCTCTTTCCGGTTCATCGCGAGATAGACGGATTCCGTGAACCAGACCTCGCCGGCCTCGGCGATGCCCTCGAGCCGGGCGGCGATGTTGACGGGCTCCCCGAGAACGTCTCCGTCGATGAGCTCCACTTCCCCGAGATTGACCGCCACGCGCACATGGATGCGTTCCGCTTCCGGCACGCTTTCGTTGTGCTGCCGCAGCACCTCCTGGATCAGGAGGCCGCACAAGACGGCGTTCGTCGGGCTGTCGAACCAGACGAGGAACGCGTCCCCGATCGTCTTGACCACGTTGCCGCCGAGGTGCCGGAAGGCGGGGGCCAGGAGCCGATCGTGTTCCGTGAGCAGCTGCTGCATGCCTTCGCGCGAGGAGCCCGACGTGCGGGCGGTGAAGCCCTTGATGTCCGTGAACATGATCGTCAGTGTCTTGGAGGGCATGTTTATCCTGAATAAAGACGGGGACGGCCTTTCGGCTGTCCCCGTCTCGGAATACGTCTCGCTGAAAACATGCCCCCTACGAGAATCGAACTCGTGTTTCAGCCTTGAAAGGGCCGCGTCCTAACCGTTAGACGAAGGAGGCGAAAAGAAAATCGAAAACTGTGAGCCGGGTGGGAATCGAACCCACGACCCCATGCTTAAAAGGCACATGCTCTACCCCTGAGCTACCGGCTCCGAAGAAAGCATTATACTTAGAAACGGGCCGCTAATTCTTCTCTTCGCGCCTGCCGAGCTGATCCAGCGTTCGCCGCCAGACCTTGTAAAGATCGGTGGCTCGGCGGCGGCCGGGGGGGAGCATCTGGTCGAGCGTCTGCCACCAAAAGCCGCCGCACAGCGAGCGCGGCATCGCGCAGGAGGCGGTGGCGTAGAGGATCGTGAGGTCCTTGCGGGCGCCGTCCACGTCGTCGGGCGCCAGCCACCAGTAGCCCTTGACCTCCTCCTTCTCGACGTAGCCGAGGCTCGAGACCATCAGCTTCTGGCCGGGCATCGCGTCGCCGACCGCGTCGAAGACGCGCTCGAAGCCCATGCCAAGCGGATTTTCCTCGGGCTGGATGCTGAGGCCGACGACGTCGAGGTTCCGCCCGAAACCGCGCTTGACCTGGACCGGAAGCCAGGCGGACAGCGCGTGGTCGCGGTCGGGGGCGGTCTCCTCCCACGCGTACAAGGTCGCGACCGTCTCCAGCGCGGGGTCGAGCTCCTTGACCTTGTCGACCCCCGCCGTGTAGGTGCGGTAGACCTGCTCGGGGGTGAAGGGCGCCGAGGCGCCCCCGAGCCAGTCGCCGTTGAGCTCGGTGCCGACCTCCCAGCTGGAGATCTTGCCGCGGAAGTGGAGGACGAGATTCTTCGTGCGCTCCGCGTACAGCTCGGGCGTCATCGTCTTCGGCCAGGCGGTGGCGTCGAGCACGCAGCCCATGACCTTGATCTTGTTTTTGGCCAGCTCCTCAACGACGCCGTCATACTCGTTGAACGAGCGCAGTGAGGAATACAGGAAGTCCGCAGAGTTCGGACGGAACACGAGGCGCACCCAGTCGGCGCCGGAGCGGCGCACGGCCTCGGCGATCCACTCGAGATCGTCGAGGCGCTTGAGCAGGTTCTCGTCGAGCGTCAGGCCGAAGCGCAGGCCGGGGGCGCGGCGCTCGTCGAGCGCGTGCTGGAGGCCGTGCTCGAACAGCATCTTCTCCCACGCGAGCGAGGTCGCCTGCAGCGCCGCTTGATACGCCTTGACGCGCGCGGGCGTCTCCTTCTGCCCCGCGGCGGCCGCCATGGCGTCCTTCGCGGCGTCGGCGAGCTCCTTCGCCTTCTTGCCGGGCTTGTACAGCGGCTGCCAGTCGCTCAGGCGCCGCTTCCACGACTCCTTGAAGCGCGCGTACTGCGTGACCGCGATCTCCTCGTCGAGAAAGACGAGCTCGCCGTCGCCGTAGCCCGCGCCGCCCTTGTCGGCGGCGACCGCGTTGTAGCCGTCCTCGTCGACGGGCCAGACGAGGTCGAAGCGGACGCGCTCGGCCTTCTCCCAGGTGGCGAGCACGAGCTTGCCCTGCTGGGACAGCTTGACGCGCTGCTTCGGAGACTTGCCGTCGATCGGGACGGCCCAGAGGGGGAGCTTCTCGAGATCGGGCGTCTTCTCGTCGGCGCGCGAGAGGCGCGCGGCCAGGCCGGTCGCGTCAAGCGCGGCGCCTTTCGCGTCGAACGAGAACAACTTCACCGACGCGGCGCGGGCGGGCGCGACCGCGAGCAGCGCGGCCAGAAGCGGCGCGTTCATCACAGCCCTCTCCGACGCCAGGCGAGCTTGATGTCCTGCCAATGGCCCGGTGCGAAGTAAAGGAGATAGGCCGACAGGCCGGCGAGCAGGCGCGCGCGCGAGGCGTTGTCGCCGCCGAGAAGTTGAATCGCGGTGAGGGCCGCGGCCACCGCGGCGACCCAGCGGAGCTTGACCGGGATGACGAACATCACGAGCACCTCCCGGTCGGGCGCCAGGCGCGCGAACGCGAGAAAGTTCGCGAGATGCACCGGACCGTTGTCGCCGGCCGCCCCCGTCATCAGCGCGGCGCCCGTCGACATCAGCGCGCCGATCAGGATGAACACGGTGAGCTTGAACTCGCCCCAGGCCGCCTCGAGCGCGCTCAGGACGGCGAAGATCATCGCCAGCCACAGCAGCATCCAGAGCAGGCTCGACTGGGGCGGGACGATCAGGAAGGTGACGGCGCGCCAGACCTGGCCGCGGAGCAGCGCGTCCGGATCGAGATCGAGCGCCGCGACGAACTCGGGCTTGGAAGCGGCGAGCAGCGCGGCCGCCGCGGTCATCGCGGTCAGGAGGCCGGGCAGGCCGGGAACGGCCAAAAATCCGAGCCGGCGTTCGAGGCGGTCCACCCAGGCTCCGTCCATGGCGGGCAGAATAGCATAAGCTCGTTTCAAATTGGTGTCAGGCCTAACGGTAGTGACATTGTTGGGCACCGAATACTGTCACTACCGTTAGGCCTGACACCATATTTTGTTCAATTTGGTCATGGACTGGATCGCGGAGCTGGAGCGGGTGGGGCTGTCGCCGCTTCGCAATGAGCCGCTCGCGAAGCACACGAGCTTCAAGATCGGCGGGCCCGCGGACGCCTATGTCACGGCGAGCACGCGCGCCCAGGCCTCCGCGGCGCTGAAGATCGCGCACGCGGCGAAGGTGCCGGTGTTTTTTCTCGGCTGGGGCTCGAACCTCCTCGTCCGCGACGGCGGCGTGCGCGGCCTCGTGCTGGCGCTCGGCGGCGAGTTCGAGAAGCTCGAATTTCCCGGGCCGGAACTCGTCCGCGCGGGCGCGGCGGCGCGCGTGCCGCAGCTGGTGGTGAGCTGCGCGGAGAGGGGGCTCACGGGGCTCGAGCCGATCGTGGGCGTGCCCGGCGTGGTCGGCGGAGCTCTGGTCATGAACGCCGGCACGCGCGACGGGGAGATCGGCCCGTTCGTGGAGGAGGTCGAGACGCTCGACGCGGACGGCAAGCCGCGAACGCTCGTCCGCGGCGCGCTGATCTTCAATTATCGTTCTAGTAATTTAGGAAATTCTCTCATTTTATCGGCGTTGCTGCGGTTGAAGCGCGGTGTCAAAGCTGATATAATGGCCGTCGTCGCCAGGCAGCAGCAGAAGCGTCTTCAAACCCAGCCCATCCATACCTTTAATGTTGGCTCTACTTTTAAAAATCCACCCGGTCGTTTCGCCGCGCAAATGATCGAGCAATTGGGCTTGAAAGGCCATGCCGTCGGCGGCGCGCGCGTCTCCCCGATGCACGCCAATTTCATCGAGAACTTCGCCGGGGCCAAGGCCTCCGATGTCCTCGCTCTCGTCGACCTCATCTCGGAGCGGGTCCGCGCGGCCAGCGGCGTGAAGCTCGAGCTCGAGATGAGGATCGTCGGTGAATAATCCACCGTCCCGCCGCCGCTATCGCGTCGTCGCCCGTCCGAAGGCCCGCGCCCGCCGCGTGCGCGCCGCCGCCGCCTTCGCCGTCGTCGCGGCGCTCGGCGCCGTCGCCTTCGTCACGGTGCGCAAGCTCGCCGCCGATTTCCGGCTTCCGGTCGCGTCCGCCGGCGACGCGGACGACGCGGCGCTCGTCGAGGGCCCCGAGCCGCTGCGCACGCTCGCGCAGGCCGCCGCCGA
>JAHFCD010000131.1 GCA_023249695.1 Elusimicrobiota bacterium | reverse complement strand
TCCTCTTCCTTGACGCGGTAGCGCGCCTCGAGCTCGCCGCGCTCGTCTTCGAGGCGCTGGCGGCTCTGGGCGAGGCTGTCGCGCAGCTTGGCCTGATGGGCCTCCCACTGCTGCTTTTCGCGCTCGGTCCACTCGGTCTGCATCTGCAGGAAGCGCCGTCCGAGCTCCTCCTCCTTGGCGCGGTAGTGATCCTGCAATTCCTGCTGGCGCCGGAAAATCTCCTCTTCCTTTTTCTGATACCCGCCTTCCGTCTCGCGCAGCCGCTCGTTGAGGGCGGCGTCGCGGGCGGCGTACTCCGCCTGCATCTCGGCCTTCTGCGCCGCCAGCTCGGTCCGGCTCTTCGCGAGGATGTCCTCGATGCGCTTCTGCTGCTGCTTCCAGACGTCCTTTTCCTTCAGGACCAGCTGGTCCTGAAGCTGCTGGTACTTCGTGATCAGCTCGGCTTCCTGCTTCTCGTAGTGGGAGAGCACGGCCTTGTTCCGCTCTTGGAGCGACTCGTCGAGCTTGGCCTCCTTCTCCTGGTAATGCTCCTCGAGGAAGCGACGCTCGGCCTCGAGGCGCTCCTGGAGGCGGCCCCACTCCTGCTCGTTCTTGTGCTGATAATTGCGGTCGAGCTCGGCCTGGCGCTTCGCGTGCTCCTCGTCGAGATGGCGGCGATGATCCTCGAGGACGTGCTCCTTCTGCCGCAGGCGCGTCTCGAACTGGGAAATTTTCTGCTCGAACTTCTCGCCGAGCGCGTGCTCCTCGCGGGCCAGCGCCTCGCGGTTGTGCTTGATCAGGTCCTCGACGTCGCGCTCGTAGCGGCGCCGGAACTCGCCTTCCTTGGTCTTGATCTGCTCATCGAGGAGCCGCTGCTGGCTTTCGAGATCCTTCTCCTTCGCGCGCAGCGCGTCCGTCTGGATCTTCAGCCGCTCCAGAAGGGAGGACTTCGTGTCGGACAGCGCCTTCTCCTGGTGGGCCAGCGCGCCCTGAAGCTCGCGCTCGGCGTCCTGGCGGGAGGTCTTGACCGCGTCGATGACCTCGCGCCGGAGCCCCCCGATCGAGGCCTCGCGCGCGGCGATCTCGCGTTTGAGGGAGTCGATCTGCATCGAGAGCTGGAGGCGCTCCTCCTTGACGTGCACGTCCTGCTCCCGGTCGATCTCCCGGCGCAGCTCCTCGCGAAGCTGGTCCTCCATCTTCTTGTGATCCGAGATGGATGCTTCCCACACCTTGACCGTCTCGCGCCAGCGCTTGACCGTCTCGTCCTTCTCGCGGGAATCGAGCGCGGCCTCGTCCTTGGCCTTGTTGGCCTTCTCAAGCTCCTTGCGGGCGTCGCTCAGCTCCGTGCCGAGGCGCTGCAGGCGCTCCAGCGCCCAGCGCAAGGCCAGGCGGGCGGTGTCGAGGTCGTTGACCGTGGACGCGTCGAAGCCCCCGGGAGGCTGGTCGGGAGGTTCGGGCGGCCCGGAGCGGTAATTGTCCATGGATGATCGACGCGTCGGCGCCGCGCAGATGAATTGTGCCTGTTCCCTGTTACAAACTCATTAAGGAGGGGGCGGATCGGCCGATATCGCTTGGCGGAACCCTCGCGATATCGCATAATCAAACCATGCAAACTCCAAAGAAGCATCGAATGTTCATCCGATATAAGAACCTCAGCAAGGACTCCAAGGTCGCCCGGTACGAGATCCGGAAGGACATGGTGACGATCCGGTTCGCGGACGACACGGTTTACGTCTACACCAATCAAAGCGCGACCCCCGGCAACATCGAGAAGATGAAGACGCTCGCGACCGCCGGCAAGGGCTTGGGCACGTTCATCGACGCCAACCTGAAAGATCGCTTCCTTCGAAAGATCCGATAATCGGCCGCCCCGCGTAAGTGACGCCCCTCCCGCAGTCTAAGGGAGGGGCGTCTCTATTTTGGGGCCCAGCTTTGATGGGCCTTTCGCCAGGGGAACAAGGGACCGAAGGCTCAGGTATTAAGGGTCGAAGGAGGCTATTCTAAGATCGTGAAGAGATATCTTTCGACCCTGGCCGCGCTTTGGCTTGCCGCCGATCCGTTAATCGCCGCCGCCCAGGTCCGGGTCGGTTCCGTCGCCGCCCAAAGCTCTTCCGCCGTCGGCGCGTCCGCGGCCATATCCGCCGTAATTCCCGGGCCATCCCCGAACGCCGTGCTGCCCTTGGCTTCATTGTCGCTTCCGGTGGCTCCGGCGCCGTCTCCCGCTCCATTCAGAGTCAATGCCGTCAACGCCGCCGCCGTTAATCCCGTTCCAGCCGCCCTCTCCGCCGTCGCCGTCCCCAACCTCAAGCCGGTCGCCCTCGCCATTTCGTCCCGCAAGGTTACCCCTTCCGTTGCCGTTCAAAAATCCGTTTTGTCGTTGACCGCGCCGTCAGCCGTCTCCGTCCCTTTGACGCGCTCAGAGAAGGTCGTCGCGGTCGTCCGCGACGAAGTCGCGAACTGGGGCGTCGCTCGTCATCCCGAAGACTCCGTCCTCGCGCCGTCGTTCTCGCGCGCGCTCCCGAGCCTCGCCCCGGTCTCGGCCGCCGCCGCGACTCCCGAACCTTCCGCGAACGTCCCCGCTCCCCGCGCCCTCGCCCCGAACCCCGGCTCCCCGCGCCTGTCCCGCGCCCTCCTGATCACCGGCTCCCTCCTCCTCGGCGCCGCGTCGTTGGCCGTTTTCGCCCCGGTGCTTCTCCCCGCGGCCGTCGTCGCCTTCCAGGCGTCCCTGACCTGGTCCGGCCTGGGCCTCCTCCTCGCGTCCCGATTTTTCCGCGCCCCCGGGACCATGCCCGACGCCCCGCCCGCGCCTCCCGCGAAGGAAGGCGGCTACTACCTCGGAACGTTCCAGGCGCTGTGGGCCGCGGCGAAAGCCACCGCGAACTCCCAGATCGTCCTCGCCGACCGCGTCGGCGGCAACTCCTGGTCGTCATTCCGGGATTGGTTCCTCGGCGGCTTGCGCACCGGCCTCACCTGGCTGGGCGTCGCGCTGATGGCGATGCTCGCCGGCGCCCTGCCCTTCAAATTGCTCTCGATGTTCGGCGCGAAGACCGCGGCCGTCGCGGCGAAGCCCGCCGCCATGGCCGCTTTAGCGACGGCGCCGTTCTGGCCGTTCCTCGGGTCCTTCGTCGCGCCCGCGCTCGCGCAGGAAGCCGGCGTGCTGGCCGTGTTCTTCGGCGTGCGCTGGGTCGCGCGACGCTTCGGCGCGGGAACAGCGGCCCCCTGGATCGCCGCCGTCGCGGCCCTGGCGCTGGCGGCCGCCGCCGTGCTCGCGCTCACGCACGCCCCGATGATCGTCGCCGCGACCTTGGCGCTCGAGGCCGGCGTGATCTGGACCGCCGCCCGCTCCGACTCCCTGGTCTCCGCGCTCGCGCTGCGCGGCATCATCACGTTCTTCTCGGTCGAGTCCGCGCGCCTCGTCGCCTCGCTGTCCGCGGCCGGCGGAGCCGCGCTGATCCCGATGCCCGCCGTGTGGGGCGGCGTGCTCGTCGGCGGGATGGCGCTGCTCGCCTGGAAGCTCAAGTCTCCGGGGCTGCGCCTGACCGAGCTCGGGAACTGGTGGCGCACCCCCGAGCCCGGCGGCCGGCCGAAGTCGCCGTGGTCGATCATCTCCTCGGGCCTCGTCTGGGGGCTCACGGTGTACGCGATCGGCGACCTGACCTATTGGGGCGTGAATTACTTCCTGCCCGGAAGCGAGCCCGCGCCCGCGATCCTCGCCAAGATGCTGACCTCGGGCGTGGACCTCGTGCTCTTCAACTTCGCGCTCGTCGGCGTGATCGAGGAATATGTTTTCCGGCGCGGACTGTACAAGTCCATCCTGAACCGTCTGGAGAAGTGGAAGCTTCCCGCGACAAAGGCGTTCTGGCTCGCGGCGATCTCCTCGGGCCTGATCTTCTCGGGCGTGCATTACATCGACTGGAGCGCTTTGCTCGCGCACGTCGGCATCGGCACGCCCGGCGCCGCGGCCGCGGTCGGCGCGGGGGCGTATGCCTTCTCGTGGGCGGGCTTCATCTCGCGCGCCGTGCTCGGGGTGGTGATGGCCGGGCTTTACCGCTGGTCGGGAGTCCTGCTCGTGCCGATCGCCGCGCACTTCTGGGCGGACACGATGGAAGGCCTCGGCCTGCGTTGGGGCTTCCCCGCGTTCCTGGCGCTGGCCGCCGGGGCGCTGATCCTGTCCTTCCTGTTCCGGCCTAAACCGAAGTCGTCCTGAACAGGGGCTCGAGCAGGCGCTTGTAGCCGGCGCGCGCGAGCGCGTACACCGAGTAGGACGTGAAGAACGCCGCGATCACGTCCACGGTGTAGTGGTTGCGCGAGAGCAGGACGCACACCGCCATCAGGATGGAACCCGCGAGCATGAGCCGCTTGAGCCCGGGCGTCTTGAAGAACAGGAAAAACAGGAACGGGATCGCGGTGTGCCCGGAGAACACGAACTCGTTCATGAAGGTCCAGGTTCCGAGGATGCGGGAGAAGATCGCGTCGTGCAGGCGCATGTCCACCATGCCCGCGGGCGCGCCGATCGGCGACAGGAACACGAACGCGGTGCGCACGACCATGTAGACCGTCAGGAGGAAGATCAGGAAGGGGATGCGCCGCGGGTGGTAGGCGACGGCGGCGCCGACGGCGTACAGGTGCAGGCCGAACCAGCCCCAGGACAGTATCGGCAAGGTGTTGACTAGCGGCAAACGCCTCAAAAACCAGTCGTTGCCGGCCGGGAGCGCGCGCTGGTCGGCGACCCAGCCGAGCTTCGTGTACAGCGCGTAGCTGAGGCAGAACATGAACAGGGCGCCGGCGAGCGTGTAGATCCACCACTTGTAGTGGACGCCGTGCCACTCGTCCTTGATCTCCGCGATCTCGCGCCGCGCGGCGCGGGGAAGATGCTTGCGCAGCTCGCTGATCTCGCGCGCGGATTCGGTGAAGCGCCGCTCCAATTCTTCGAGCTTTTCTTCGAGGAGATTCTCGGACGGGGGCATGCCGGGATGATATAAAATCTCGTCGTGGAGCCCGCGACAAGCCCGTCTATCCTGAGTGAAGTCCGCGACTTCCTCTCCTCGCTGAAGAACGATTGGCCTGAGGTGTTCGCGCCGGCCAAGCGGCCGAAGGCCGAAAAGCCGGCGCCGCCGCGCGCCCTCACCGTTCCCGCCGTTCCGCGGGACGTGCTTCCGTCGCTTCATGTCCCGTCCGTCGCCGTCGACGCGCCGCTGAAAGCCGCTCTCCCCGAGGGGGACCTCGTCGCCCATTTCCGCTCCCGCGTGGAATACTGGGCGCCCTTGCTCGGCGTCACCTTCAATCGCGTCAGCGTCAAGGACCAGCGCACGCTCTGGGGCTCCTGCACGCGGGAGGGGAACCTAAACTTCTCCTGGCGTCTGGCCTTGGCTCCCGACGCGGTCCTCGATTATCTGGTCGTCCACGAGCTCGCGCACCGCGAGCAGATGAACCACTCCCGCCGGTTCTGGGCGGTCGTCGAGCGCGTCTGCCCGCCGCATCGCGCTCACCGCCGCTGGCTGCGCAAGAACGCGGCCGCGCTTCACGCCGCGCGCCGCTAGGCGCTAGAAGCCTGTCCGAGTAATACCGCCGCAAGCATTCGGCGCGGTGAGGATTTGTTTTGGCGAGACAACGGCATGGCGCCTGCGGCGCCAGGGTTTTCGCTTTCGCGAAAATCTGGAAGGGTCGTGCCCCTCGGGTCCGGCGAAGTTATTCCCAGCGTTTCCAACGTTGGAAGTGTTGGGGATAAGCGTCGCTAATCGGTAGAATTGTCTCCGGCGTCCGAGGAGAGAATGAGAAAAACCTACCGCCCCTGCGGGGCTCAAACGGTCAGCTTCTTGATGATCTCGGGCACGTCGGCGGCGGTCACGCCCGAGAGCCACTCGTCGCCGGGGTAGATGAAGGCGTTGGGCCCCTGCTCGCACAGGTCGAGGCAGCCGGAGCGCGCGACGCGGATCTTTCCCTTGAGCCCCTTCTCCTTGACGGCGTGCTTGAGGGACTCGCACAGCTCGACGCCGCCGCGGCCGGGATTACCGCAGGCGACGCGGCCGCCCTCGCGGACGTTCGTGCACACGAAGATGGTCTTCTGGAAAGGGACGGGCTTTTTTTCCATGGCGGGCTAGGGCGCGGGCGCGAGGGCCTCGGCGGCGTGACGGCGGGCCTCCTGCGTGAGGCGCGCCGTCCAGACCGCGCCCGCGAACGAGCACGCGAGGCCGAGGATCTGGACGCCGTGTATCTGATCGCGCCCGATCGCCCAGGAGAGCACGAGCGTCAGCGCCGGATAGGAGAGCATGAAGGTCGTGGCCTTGGAGAGCTCCATGTTGCGGATGGCCATGTACCAGAGGACGAAGTTCAAGGACGACATCAGCAGGCCCTGCATCACGAGAAAGACGAGCGCCGACGGCGCCCAGGACCAGCGGCCGCCGTGCGAGAGCGACCAGAGGCAGACGGGGATCATCGTGAGGATGCCGTAGAACACCCGGCCCCCGGACAAGGTGAGCGCGTCGAGGTCGCGGGGGAGGCGCTTGGCGAAGATGTGGGAGAGCTGATACAGCCACGGCGTGCAGAGGATCATCAGGTCGCCTTTCCACCGGGGCGACGAGAGGTCGTGCATCATGACCAGCGAGGTTCCGCTCATGACCAGAAGCGCGGCGAGGCTCAGCTTGAGGGACGGCCGCTCGCCGAGCAGCCAC
>JAHFCD010000130.1 GCA_023249695.1 Elusimicrobiota bacterium | reverse complement strand
CTTTGAGGGAGCGGGCGAGCCAGAGGTAGACGCCGGCGACGACCGTGTAGAAGGCCGCGAAGAGCGCGAACGCGGTCGTGCCGAACAGCGCGAACAGGCCGCCCCACAGCAGGAAGCCGAACACGTGCGTGACGTAGATCAGGGAGCGGATCGCGCCGACGGTCACGTCCTTCTTGTCGCTCGGGATGTTCGACTTCATGATGGTGTCGAGATGGTTCGACGCCAGCTGGGCGGTGAAGCCGATCGCGAGCAAGGCGATGGAGATCGGGAACATCGGCCAGATGACGGTGCCGAGCGAGGCGGAGCTCAGGAACGCCCAGGTGCCGAGGAGGGCCGCCGCGGCCCAGGGGAGGACGCGCGCGGCGCTGCGCGTGTACATCGCGCGCTCGCCCGACTTGCGTTCGGCCTCGGGCAGAGCCGAGACCTTCTTCTCGATGCGCGCGGCGAGACGGTCCATGACGACCGCGCCGACCAGCGCGCCGGCGCCGTACACGGCGGTCAGCGAGCCCGCGACCGCGGCCGCGTGCTGCGGATCGGGCGCGGAGTAGGCGCCGAACGCGGTCGCGACGATGTAGTACATCATGTACAGGAAGCTGTTGACGAGAGCGAAGCCGAACAGCGGCTTGTAGATGCCCGGATCCTTGAAGACGGTCTTGAAGCCCTCGTTCCAGCGGCTGGGCTTATGGGCGTCGGCGGTGGCTTTGGGAAGCTTCAGCGCGAGGGCGAGCAGCGCGGCGACGCCGAACGCGATCGGGGCGGGATAGATCACCGCGCCGAAGCCGAACGCCGCGACCGCGAGCGCCATCGCCGAGCCGATGAAGACGGTCCCGTACTCGATGAAGTCGCGGAAGGAGCCGAAGCGGCTCGACGAGGCCTCGGAGTTCTTGAACCAGGCGACCTGCAGGCTGTGCTCGGCGACGCGGCCGATCGAATGGAAGAAGTAGTCGAGGCTGAACAGCGGGATCAGGGCGGCGAGCGCGATCGTCCCGGTGGCCGGGTTGAAGAGGAGCGCCAGGGTCGTCCAAATCGCGACGCGGGCGAGCAGGACGAGGCGGTAGGAGAGGCGGATGCCGAGGCGCTTGATGACGCCGCCGCCGAAGTAGCTGCCGAGCGTGTACGCCGCGTAGCTGACGCTGGTGAGCGCGGCGAGCGCGAGGAAGCCCTGGGAGAGCGGCTGGGTCATTTGGGACACGGCCAGGGAGGTGGACTCGACGACGGTCGAGACGAGCAGGAAGGTGGAGAGGAAGCCGAGCACGACCTTCGAGTATAGACCGGGGCCGGGTTCGACGGCCGCGGGCGCGACGACCGGCGCGATCTTGGGAAGCGGCGCTAAATCGTCGGCGGTCGGCTGCTGGTAATCGCCGCGAGCGCCCACGACCTCGCCGTTGGCGCGCTTGATCTTCAAGGACATGCGGCGGGCGGCGGCGAGGGCCGAGTTGATCGCCTCGCGCCAGGTCTTGCCCTTGCCGATGACCTCGGCCCACTCCTCGTAGGCGTTGCCCTTGGCGGCGACGATGCTGTCGCCCGGCTCGACGAAGACGCGCGCGAGCTCGACGCCGGGGAGCTTCTTCGCGGCCTCGAGGCCGTCGACGCCGACGAGCGTGCCGTTGCGGCTCGAGGCGAGGAAGATGTAATGGATCACGCCGTCCGGCGCGTGGCCGGGGTCCACGGGCAGGCCCAGCACCGCGCGGAAGCCCTGCTCGACGAGGCTCATGCCGGTCAGGCTCTTGACCGCCTGCCAGATCGCGACGCCGCCCATGAACGGGTTGATCTCGATGACGCGCGGGCCATCGGGCGTCGTCATCATGTCGAGGCGCGCGTTGCCGTTGACGATGCCGATCGCGTTCATCGCGCGCTCGGAGGCCTCGATCAGCGCGTTGTGCTCGGCCTGGGGCTGCTGGGAGGGGAAGATCAGGATGCCGCCGGCGAGCTCGCCCTTCTGGCCGAGGCCCTTCGTGTCGGTGACCATCGCGAAGGCGGCCTTGCCGTTCTGCATGACGACCTCGACGGAGGTCTCCTCGGTGCCGGGGGACTTGACCAGCATGCGCTCCATCATCAGGCCGGGATGCGAGCTGAACGTGGTCTGCTTGGACTCGGGGCGGGCGACGAAGTCGCGGACGTCGGCGTCCATCTTAAGGTAGGCGGCCACGGCGGCTTCCTCGGAGTCGATGTCGAGGGCGAGGAAGCGGCTGTTCTCGCCGCGGATGGTCTTGAGGACGACCTTGTACTTGCCTTCGCCGGAGATCGTGTGGTACGCCGCGCGCGCCTGCTTGACGCTCTTGAGCTCTTGAAAGGGAACCGCCAGCGCGGCCACGGTGTTGAGGAGCTTGCGGGCCGCCGGCTTGTCGTCGGCCGCGGCGACGGCCGCGCCCGGGATGCCCGCGACGCCGAGGCGGTCGGTGATCTTGCCCGTCAGGTTCGCGTACAGGCTCATGAAGCCGACGACGGCGTGGGCGCCGGAGGCGATCGGATGAGCGGCGACGGTCTCGGCGATCTTGCCCATCGTCTTCGCGTCGCGCGTGTTGACGGGGACCGGGATGAAGTGGGAGTCGGGGATCGTGCCGATCGAATTCTTCCGGTTGGCGGGATCGTCCACGAGCACGAGCGTGAGGCCGAGCTCCTTGGCGACGCGCAGCGCCTCTTCCATGATGAACGGGCGCGAGCCCTTGGTGCCGACCATGACGACGGTCTTGCCTCGGACCGCGGCTTCGGCGGGCGACGCGGGTTCCGACGGCGCCGCGGCGGAGGGGAGGGGCGTCGCGGCGAGAGGCGCGGCCGCGGCGGGCGCGTCCTGCGCCAGGGCGGCGGGGAGACGCGGCGCGGAAACGGCGAGGGCGGACGGGACCTGGGCGCGCTCGAGAGGAACGGGCGCGCCGGCGAGCTGACGCGAAGGCGAGGACAGCGCACCGAGCGAAGGCGCGAGCAGCGCGGACGGGGCGCTCGACAGCGGCGAAATGATCGACGCGCCCGCCGCGGAAGAGGCCGAAGCGGAGATCGGGGCGACGACGCGGGCCGTTTGCGCCCACGCCGGCCAGGGCGCGAGCACGACGGCGAATGAGACGAGGAGGGACATCGCGGCGCGAATGCGAGCGTTCATTGAGTGTGATGTTACCACGCGACAACCGCCCGTGTTGCTGATTATGGTCCCACGCGGCCCAGGCAATCGCACTACCGCCGCGGTGGGACCTTCGACTCCCGATAGTGGGTCCAAGGTCCCCGTTCGGGGGAAAATGCTAGGATCGCGCCATGCGAAAAAACATTTTTTTCACCGTGTCGTGCGCCGCCGCGCTCGCGTCCGCGGCGGGCGCCGCGCCGTCGAAAAGCCCGGCGGTTCCAGACTCGGTGACCGTGCGGGCCGTCGCCTGGGATTATGCGTGGAAGCCGGCGACGGAGAAGGAGTGGGGCGCGCGCGTCGTCGCCGAGGTCGCGGCCGCCGCGAAGGACGGCGCGGACATCGTCGTTTTCCCGGAGCAGTTCTCGAACGGCCGGAGCCTGGACGGCGTCCTGTCCGAGGTCCGCGACGCCGCGGGCGCGGACCGGTTGGTGGTGCTCGGCAACGCGCCGCATCGGGAGCCCGGCTCGGATCATGCGTTGAGCCGCGCCTACATACTCTCCGGCGGCGCCTGGCAGGTGATGGACAAGGTGGACCCGACGCCGGCCGAACGCGCGCAAAAGCCGCCGGTCAAGGCCGGCGGGCGCCTGCCGCTGTTCCGGTTCCGGGGAGCGGTGGTCGCGGTGCTTCCGTCCTTCTCGATCGAGAAGCCCGAGATCGCGGCGTCGCTGAAGAAGCGCATGGTTCAGCTCGTGCTCGTCTCCGCGCCCGCGGAGGACGCGGAAGGGACGGCGCGCTTAACGCGCTGCGCCGCCGCCCGCGCGGTCGAGCTCGGGGCCGCGGTCGTGGTCGCGACGCCGTCGTCCGCTCCGCCCGCGCTGCACCTGCCCGCGCAGAAAGGATTCGACCTCATGCCGCAGGCGCCCTCGGGCCGGGACTTCCGCCTTCCTTGGAAGAAGCTTCTGGACCTGCGCGCTCCCGCCGAAGGTTCGACCGAAGCGCGGCCGTTCCTGGACCCGGCGCCGTACTACCAGATCGAAATCTAGAGGCGCCTCGGGTCCTATAATAAGGAAGGGTCCCGAAATACGCGCGCAACAGGCCGGGGCTATACTGCCGGCATGCTGATTCGAGCGCTGGCCTGCATCCTGTTCCTGTCGTCGGCGGCCTTCGCCAACGAACGCATGATCGTGCGCGACGCCGGCGGCTTCGATCCCTCGGGCCGGACCGTCGAATTCCCCGATCGTTTCGGCTGGCGCGGGTACGAGGCCGAGCTCTCGTTTTCTCTCGATGAGGATGGAGCCTTGTCGGGCGCCTCGCGCTTGAACATCGTGATCGCGCGGCGCGGCGGGGGGAAGTGGAAATACTCGTGCCGCGCCTCGAGCGACGATCTCACCGCGCGCGTCGTGCCGCTCCTCGGACGCGTCTCCGTCATCGCCGAGTGCCGCGTGCGGCCGAAGGCCTTCGCCCAAGCCGTGGACCTCGACGCGGAGGACGTCGGCGCGCCGCTGTTCGTCTTCGAGGCCGTCATCGAGAACGGGCGCGCTCGCGCGGGAGGCCAACGCGGCCTGCGCTTCCGGCCCGGCTTTCCCGTGGCATCCATCGACCTCGGCCCCTTCGCGGCGTCTCCCGACGCCGCCGGGTTGGCCGTCGTTTTCCGCGCCGACTGACGATAATTACCCTACCTTTAATAGCGCCACAGGCCCCCTCGGACCTAATTGCGAATAGGCCCATTGTCTGGGCCCCGCTTACCCATCCGCACCAGTCCCCGATTCGGTAGTTCCTCTATAATTCAGCAACGCCGCAATGAGTTCGATCGCAGAGGAGCCGAACATGATCATCGAGAAAACCGTCGCGAAGAAGTCCCTGGCCGTGACCTTGGCCTTGGCCCTTTTCGCATCCGCGCCGATGAGCGCCTGGTCGCAGACCCAGGCCGCCGCGTCCAGAGCGGGCAGCGGAGCCGGCGTGCTCGGATCCGTCGGCGCGATCGGCGCGATCACTCCGAACTCCGTCACCGTGATGGCTCCGGTGGCCCTCCAGAATCTTTCGCTGAACTCGCCGGCGCCCACCGTCGCCCCGGCCGTGATGGCCCTGGCCGCGGTCCCGCTCGCCGCGACGCCGAATCAGGCCGTCGTCGCCCAGCCCATGGCCGTCGACGCGCACCCGGTCATCGGCCTCATCAACGCTCTCCAGGCCAAGGGCATCGTGCTTCCCGAGACGATGTCCACCCGCAAGGACGCGGCCCAGCTCATCGTCGCGGCCGCGGCCATGCCCGAGGGCTCGGCCAAGCAGGAAATGATCGCGATGGCCGCCGCCATCAACGCCGCGAACAGCGCCGGCTCGTCGGCCGAGTTGGGCAAGATCTGGGACGCCGAGAAGGCTCGCGCCGAGGCTCCGGCCGCGCCGGTCGCCGGCGGCTGGCGCTCGGTCGTGTCGCGCCTCCTGCCCGCGCCGCTGGCGAAGATGGTCGCCAAGAAGGCGTCCGAGGCCGCGCCCGCCGCGCAGCCGGCGAACCCCGAGGATTTCGCGGTGAAGATCGCGGACATGCACTACGCGCCCTCGAAGACCCAGCTCCCGTCCAGCACCTCCGAGATCGCCGCGTCGGACAAGCAGGTCGTGGGGCAGGACGCCGGCCTGAAGGCGATCAAGTTCGGCCTCCAGATGCCCGGCCGCCACTACAACCTCTTCGTCGCCGGCCCGGACGGCTCCGGCCGCGAGACCGCGCTGCGCCACATGCTCCCCGAGGTCGCCGGCAAGATGGCGACGCCCGGCGACCGCGTGGCCGTGACGAATTTCGCGGACAAGGAAAATCCGCTCGTGCTCGAGCTCGCGACGGGCCGCGGCCCGGCGTTCACGAAGGGCGTGCGCAAGTTCGTGGCGACCGTGAAATCCATCCTGCCCGGCGCGCTCGAGTCCGGCCAGATCGGCGAGGCGAAGAAGCAGATCGTCGCCCAGATCCAGGAAGTCGCGGCGCAGCGCGAGGAGGCGTTCCAGGCCGAAGTGCGTGCGATCACGCTCTCCGGCGGCGTCTTCACCGTCGAGTTCTTCGCGAAGCCCTCCGGCGAGGGCCGCATGATGATCGGCCTCAGCCTCATGCACGACGGCAAGGCCATCGACCCCGAGAAGGTGGACGAGTTGGTCGCCGCCGGCGCCTTCACCCGCGCCCAGTTCGACGCGGCGACCAAGGAGCGCGACCAGAAGTTCCCCGCGGTCATGGACAAGTTCAAGGCCATGATGGCGCAGAACAATAAGGACATGGAGACCGCGCAGGAGCAGCTCGGCGAGCTGGAGAGCCAGGCCGTCGCGTCCATCATCTCCCAGATCGGCCAGCCGCTGATGGCGGCGGTCATGCCCGAGACCAAGGTTTCCCCCGAGATGTCGGCGCTTCAGGAAAAGATCGAGGCGTGGTCCTCCGACTTCGAGGCGCGCGTCACCGCCGTGGACGTCGAGGGCTTCGGCATCGCCTTCATCCAGAACGGCAATAAGCTCATGGTCGCCTACACGAAGGGCGGCGAGCCGCTCGACAAGGCGAAGATCGGCGAGCTGATGAAGGCCGGGCTGACCCAGGCGAAGTTCGCCGAGATCCAGAAGGCCCTGACCGCGGCCGTCGAGCCCCTGCTCACCGAGTTCAAGGCCAAGAACCAGGA
>JAHFCD010000129.1 GCA_023249695.1 Elusimicrobiota bacterium | reverse complement strand
AAGATGAATCAGACGTCGGCGCCTTACCCCTACGGCGTGAACGAATTCGAGAAGTGCGGCGTGACGGCGGTCGACAGCCTGAAGGTCAAGCCTCCGCGCGTCAAGGAGAGCCCCGTGTCGTACGAATGCGAGCTCGACCAGATCGTGCGCGTCGGCGAGGGCGCCCTGGCCGGGAATCTCGTCATCGGGAAGGTGGTCATGTTCCACTGCGAGGACGCCCTCTACAACGCCGGCAAGATCAAGCATCAGGACATCCATGCGATCGGCCGCATGGAAGGCTCGTGGTACGCGCGAACCAACGACGCGTTCGAGCTTCCCCGACCGGAGGTCGCATGAAGAAGCAGCCTTTCCACAATTTCGTCGTCGACCACATGACCTTCCTCGTCGAGCCCGACCTGTACAAGACGACCTACGCGCTGTTCCGGATCATCCTCGGCGTCTCCCGGGAAGACCTCATCTATGAAAAGCGTTCAGCCTGGCCGGGGCAGAAGCCGGCCTCGATGACTTTCGCCTCGCGCATCGGCCTCGAGAAGAACCCCGCCGTCCCGAACCAGGCCATCATCGCCGTCGTCCAGCCCACCGAGCCCGAGACGCAAAGCTCTCACGTGCGCACGATGCTCAAGAACCGCGGCGGCGGCTGCCACTGGCAGCATATCGCTCTGCGCACGCCCGACCTCCTCGGCTTCCACAAGTTCTGCCTCGCGCGCGGCGTCAACTTCATCACGCCCATCCTCAAGGACGCCGAGGACGACCTGATCCAGGTGTTCAGCGGCGAATGGATGACGCCCGGCGGCAAGCCGACCGCGACCTTCTTCGAGTTCGTCCAGCGCGAGCCCAGCCCCGAGCTCCTCAAGGAGCTCGAGTCGTCCTCCAATCGCGAGGCCTGGTTCAAGGATAAGACCTTCCTCGGCCTGTACGGAGAGAAGGAAAGCGAGTATCAGCGCGGCAAGGCGACGCCGTTCATTCCCGACGAGCTCGCGGAGAAGATCGCCGCCCGGCTGAAGGGCCTCGAGGTGTGGGAGATCGGCGACGACCTCCTCGACACGGTCGAGTCCGACATGCTCGAGCACGCCGCCTCCGTTGCGAAGCGCTAGTCTCGCGGCCTCGCTTTTCCTCGGGCTTTGCGCGGCGGCGCGCGCCGATCTGTCCGTGTACGACGCCGGCAAGGACCCGCCCCCGGGCGCGATCTGGTCCGAGGACGGCTATCATTATGCCTACCTCGAGTCCACCGAGGACGGGGACCGCTGGATCGTGGACGGCCGCGTCCGGGCCGAAGGCGCCGAAGGTGAATTCACGGGCCCCGGCGCCCTGAACGCGAACGGCTCGATCCTCCTGCACTCGATCGGCGTCCTCGACAAAGCCGGGAAGCTCCTGGGGGTCGCGCCCGCGCTCAACGGCCGGCGCGCGGGCGCGGTTTACGCGGAGATACACGGCGTGCTGCTGAGCCCGCGCGGCGGGAACGCCGCCTTCGTCGCGCGCACGCCCAAAGGCTGGGTCGTCGGATCCGCGCAGGGGATCGGGCCCGCGTTCGAGGAGCCTCCGTTTCATCTGGCCGTCACCGAGAAGCAGACTCTGTACTTCGTCAACTTCGGCGGCGGCGCCTGGCTGTACCGGAATCACAAGCCGATCGAACGGAAGGCGTACGCCGCCGCGTCGGCGAGCCGCGACCTGCGCCGAACCGCGGGCGTGTACACGGGGGCCGACGGCCTGATCTACGCCGAGATCGACAAGACGACGTTCGGCCCCTACAACGCCGCGAGCGCCCCGGTGTTCAGCGCCGACGGGACCCACAGCGCGTTCCTCGCCGCGGTCGAGACGGAGAACGGCTACGACGCTTTGATCGCGGATGGGCGCCCCGCCGAGATGCACCGCTGCGCGGACTGCAGCGTCAAGATCGACGACCTCGGCCGCGTGTTTCAGGACGTCATCATGACCGGCGTCTCCGAGCGCGCGCAGATCCATATGGCGTTTCGGGACGGCGTCTCGCTGCACCCCGGCGGCCAGCCTCCCCGCGTCGGGCTGGCTCCCGGAGGGAGGCATTTCGTCTATCCGATGCTGGCGCCCCAGGGGCTCGCCGTCGGCCTCGACGGGAAAATCGCGGAGAAGGGCGCGCCGATGCCCCTGATCCCGGCGCCGTGCGCGTTCGACGGCGAAGAATACCACTACTGGTCCGCGACCGGCGGGAAGCTTTACCTCGTGTGCGGCAGCGCCGAGGGACCGCGCGGCGCCAAGACCCGCTGCGCGGCGGTCGCGCGAACGCTCGGCTGGCCGCGCGCCGAGGCCGTCGCGGAACCCTCTAGTCGAGGTCGATGATCTCGTCGCGCGAGCCGTCGAGGTCGGGCTCGCCGGTGAAGACGGGCGGGGTCAGCGGCGCGCCGGGCGGAGGGATGTCCGCGGCCGGAGGGCGCGCGGCGGGCGCCGGCGCCGCCTTCACCGCCGGCACGCCCATCGCCTCGAGGGTCGCCTTGAGCTGCTTCGGGTCGAGCGGCTTGTCGATGTAGCCGACGCCGGGCTCGTCCATCACGACGAACTCGATCTCGAACTTGGGCGTGCTGCTCGCGAAAATGATCGGAGTCGCCGCGCAGAACGCGGTGGCGCGCAGGCGCTTGAGAATCTCGAAGCCGTCCGCCTCGGGCAGCTTGAAGTCGAGGACGACGGCGCTCGGCTTGTGCTTCTCGGCCAGGGGCAGCACGCCGTAGCCGTCCAGGGAGAGCACCGCCTCGTAGCCGAGCGAGGTCAGCGCGTTTTTCAGCTCCTCGCGGAACTGAGGATCGAGGTCGTACACCAGGATTTTCGTCACGGGGCTATTGTAATGTCCCGGTTTTGGTCTGTCAATGACCAGACGCCCGTTATTTTCCGGGGGCGCGGACGCCCTTGACCGACCAGGACAGGTTCACGAAGCCCAGATCCTTGTCGGCGAACTCCGCCTTCTCGAGGCGGCCGGAGTTGGCCGCGGCGGCGGTCGGACGCGGGTCCAATTCGGCGACGACGAACTGCCCCGAGCCGGGCCGCTCTTCCTGGTATTCGATCCCCTCCTCGCGCAGGTCGTACGAGTCGAGGAGCTTGGCCGAAGGCGGACGCCGGCGATCGGTCACGGTGACGGCGGCGGCCTGGACCTCCTCGACGAAGCCCTCGAATATCCGGAAGCGAAGCTCCAAGTGCGTCCGCTTGCGCTCGAGGGCCTTCGGGTACAGGGAGATGGCGAGCCAGCGCGAATCCTTCGCCCCTTTGTGCAGGCGCGCCGCCGACCGGGCCTTCGTGTTCTCGCCCTTCATGCGGCCCTTGACCTTGACCACCTTCAGCGCGACCGCGTTCTCGGCCGAGCCGGGGACGCCGCCCACGCGCAGCGCGAGCGGCTCCCAATCCGCGGCCTCCTTGTGGATCACCGCGTGCATCGGCCGCGACAGCTTGGCCTTCGGGGCGGTCCCGCCCACCTTGAAGCCGTGGCCGGCGACCTCGTCGGTCGGAGCGGTGGAGCTCGAGGCCGTCACGGTCTCCGTGGACGCGGCGGGCGGCGCCGCCGCGGGCGCCGCCGCGGCGTCCGGCTTCTGGTAGGGCATCGGAGACTGCGCCGCGGCCGCGGCCGCGAGAAGCAGCAGCGCCGCCGGCCCGGCGAGCCTCACGAGAGGACGGCGATCGTCTCTTGGAGACGGTCGCGGCGGGCGAGCGCGGCGTCGCGCTGCGCCTTGGCCTCGGCGACCTTGTCCGCGGGCGCGCTCGCGGCGGCGGACAGGTTGCGAAGCTTCGCCTCGCACTTTTCGATGTCGCCCTCGGCCTTCGCGAGGTCCTTGGCGAGGCGCTCCCGCTCCTTGGCGAAATCGATGACGCCCGCGAGCGGGATGTGGAAGGTCACGCCGTCGGCGACCGCGGTGGCGCTTTGTGCCGGCCGGCCGCCGTTCATCGGCTCGAGGCTCTCGAGCTGGGCCAACGACAGCGCGTAGGCGCGGTGCTTGCCGGTCACGGCCTCCGCGAACGGGCCCTCGGCGACGGCCTTGATCTTGAGGCCCGGCGGAACGTTGAGCTGGGAGCGAAGCGAGCGGATCGAGGTCACCGCGCCCATGACCTTGCTCATCTCCTTCTCAACCTCGGGATTGGACCAGTCGTAGTCGAGCTTATGGTAGCCGCCCTTCAGGACGAACTCGGCCGTTTCCCCGGCGTACGGCTTCAGCGCGGCGTAGATCTCCTCGGTGACGAACGGCATGATCGGGTGAAGCGCCTTCAGGGAGCCGGTGAGCACCTGCACCAGGATCGTCCGGGCGATGTCCTTGTCCTCGCCCTCGATGCCCAGGAGCCGGCCCTTGGCGAGCTCGATGTACCAGGCGCAGAACTCGTCCCACAGGAAGACGTACAGCGCCTCGGCGGCGGCGGCCGGATCGTATTCATCTAAAGAATTTTTCGCGCTTTGAATTGCGTGTTGGTAGCGCGACAAAATCCACGCGTCGGCCGTCTCCAGGCAGCAATGGGACAGCTTGTCGAGCTTGTAGCCGCCGGCCAGCGGCGCCTCGGGCAGGTTCATCAGGACGAACCGCGTCGAATTCCAGAGCTTGTTGACGAAGTTGCGCGCGGACACGACGGTCTGCTCGTCGAAGGCGATGTCCTTGCCCGGATGGGCCTGGACCATCAGCGCGAAGCGCAGCGCGTCGGTGCCGTACTTGTCCATCATCTGCAGCGGGTCCACGACGTTGCCGAGCGACTTGGACATCTTCTTGCCGCTCTTGTCGCGCACGATGCCGTGGATCACGGCGTGCGGGAACGCGGGCTGGTCCATGAAAGCGTGGCCCATCATCTGCATGCGCGCGACCCAGAGATACAGGATCTCGTAGCCGGTGACGAGCGTCGAGGTCGGGTAGTAATAGGCGAGATCCTTGGTCTTCTCCGGCCAGCCGAACACGGCGAGCGGCCACAGCGCCGAGGAGAACCAGGTGTCGAGCACGTCCGGGTCCTGAGTCCAGCCCGCGCCGGGCGTCTCCAGGCTCACGAGCGGCTTTTCGCCGTCCTTGTACCAGACCGGAATGCGATGGCCCCACCAGATCTGGCGCGAGACGCACCAGTCCCGCATGTTGACCAGCCAGTCGCGGTACGGCTTCTCCCAGTTCCTGGGGTAGATCTTGAACTCGCCCGCGTCGAGCGCCTTGAGCGGCGCCTTGGCCAGCTCCGTCTGCTTGACGAACCACTGGAGGGACAGGAGCGGCTCGATCACGGACGCGCACCGGTAGCACGTCTGCACGGCGCTCTTGTGATCTTCCTTCTTGCGGAGATAGCCCTGCGCCTCGAGATCGGCGACGACCTGATCCTGCGCCTTCTCGCGCGAGAGGCCGGCGTAGGGCCCGGCCGCCTCGGTGAGCTTGCCGTCGGGGCCGATGGCCTTGATCGCGGGCAGCTTGTGCCGCTCCCCGAGCTCGAAGTCGTTTTGATCATGCGCCGGGGTCACTTTGAGGGCGCCGGTGCCGAGCTCGAATTCGACATAAGCGTCTTCGATGACGGGAATCGGCCGATCGATGAACGGTATGAGCACGTTCTTGCCGACCATGTGCTTCCAGCGCCGATCCTTCGGATTGACCGCCACCGCGGTGTCGCCGAACATCGTGATCGGCCGCGTCGTGGCGACGACGATCCCCTCCCCCCCGTCGGCGTTCTTATAATGGATGTGGTAGAGCGCGCCCTTCCGCTCTTCCCGTTCGACTTCGATGTCCGACAGCGCCGTGCCGCAGCGCACGCACCAGTTGACCAGCCGCTCGCCGCGATAGATCAGCCCTCTTTCCCAAAGCGTTTTAAAGGCGTGATACACGGCCTTCGCGCGCGGCTCGTCCATCGTGAACGCCTCACGCTGCCAGTCGAGCGAGGCGCCCAGGCGGTGAAGTTGTCCCAAAATCGTTTTTTTGCAGTCGCGGGTCCAGAGCTGCATGCGCTCGAGGAACGCGTCGCGGCCGAGCGCGTGGCGGTCCACCTTTTCGGCCTTGAGCTGCTTCTCCATCACGTTCTGCGTCGCGATGCCGCCATGGTCGCACCCCGGGACCCAGCACGACTCAACGCCTTTCAGGCGCTGATGTCTAATAAACGCATCTTGAATCGTGTTATTCAGGGCGTGGCCGATGTGCAGCGCGCCGGTCACGTTGGGCGGCGGGATGACGATCGTGAACGGGCGCCCCTCGCCCCTCGGCTCGGAATGCGACAGCTTCGCCGCGTCCCAGCCGGCCAGACGCGCTTCCTCCACCGGCTTCGGATCGTAGGCTTTTTCGAGCATGTCAGCCCTTCAGGATGTGGCGGATTTTCGAGAGCAGGACCTCGCCGTCGATCGGCTTGCCCAGGTACTCGACGGCGCCGGACTGCAGGCCGCTGACGACGTCGATGGCCTCGTCGGAGCCCGAGAACAGGATCACCGGCGTCGCCGCGATCTCGGGATCGGACTTGAGCGAGCGGATCAGCTCGCGCCCGTCGAAGCCCGGCATGTACAGGTCCATGATGACGAGGTCCGGCTTCTCGGCCCGCACGGTCGCCAGCGCGCGCCCCGGATCGCCGACCGCGATGACGTAGTAGCCCGCGTGATCGAGCGCCAGGCGCACCGTCTCCCGGATCAGGACGTCGTCGTCGACGATGACGATCTTGCGGCGGACCGCCCCGGGCTCGGCCTTCCCCATTACAGTAGGTCCGACGCCAGCGCGGCCAGCACGGAGCGCTCGCTCTTGGTGAAGGTCACATGGCCGAACAGTC
>JAHFCD010000128.1 GCA_023249695.1 Elusimicrobiota bacterium | reverse complement strand
CCATTATCCGTTTTCTCGTTCCCTACCTCGGCTACCTCTTCTCGACCTTCATCAAGCTCACGACGAGCTTGAGCGTCATCCGCGGCGGCATCCGCGACAAGCTGCGCGCGGCCGACCAGCGCTTCATCTACGCGTTTTGGCACCAGCGCCAGGTGTTCTTCACCGTTTCCCACCGCGGCGACCACATGTCCATGCTCATCAGCAAGTCGGTGGACGGGGAGATGATCGCCGAGACGATCCGGCGCTGCTGCGGAGTCGCCTCGATCCGCGGCTCCTCGACGCGCGGCGCGTCGGACGCGGTGCGCGGCCTGATCAAGGCGCTGCGCTCCGGCCTCGACATCGGCATCACCCCCGACGGCCCCAAGGGCCCCAAGGAGGAGATCAAGGAAGGCATCATGTATCTCGCCCAGAAGCTCGGCGTGCCCATCCTCCCCATCTCGAACGCCCAGTCGAACCGTCTGGTTCTGAAAGGAACCTGGGACCAGTTCCAGATACCCATGCCTTTCGGCCGCTCGGTCGTCATCTACGGCGAGCCCATCCACGTCGGCCTGGGCGACGACCTGAAGCTCAAGGCGGCCGAGCTCAAGGTCTCCCTCGACGCCATCACGCTCGAAGCCGAAGCCTTCGTCGCCTGAACTTCGCGCGGCGGCCCACCTCTTGAGCTCGATGGCGCGACCGTCTCGATTTCGCGAATGGCAAACCCCATGAACGGGGAGACCCAATGCTCCATGGTCACGGGGTTTCGGGCGGCGGATGGGAGACAGGTTTATCTCAAGATAATCGAACGAGGATATCTCTATTTGAACGGCATGGCGCCTGCGGCGCCAGGGTTTTCAATCACCCGGATTCAAAACACCATGAACTTGGAGCCCAATGGGCTTGATTTCCGCGCGAGGAGCGTCTACACTCGTCCGATGCGGTCCTTGGCCCTCGTCGCGATCATCGCCGTCGGCGCCTCCGCCCAGGCCCCCTCTCCCCCCGGCTGGGTTTCCGGAACCAGTCCCGAGTATCCGAAGGGCGCCTTTCTGACGGGCGTGGGCGAGGGGCCGACCCAGGAAAAAGCCGCCGACAAGGCGCGCGCCGAGATCGCGAAGATCTTCAGCCTCGAGGTCCGGGCCGAGACCCAGGTCAGCGCCCGCGAAGTGACGGACGGGGTCAAGTCGTCCTACTCCCAGGACGTCTCCGACGACGTGCGGACCTTCACCGCCAAGGTCATCGAAGGCGTCGAGATCGCCCGCTACGGGCGCGGCGAGGCGGGCACCCACTACGCGCTGGCCGTGCTCGACCGCGGCCACAGCCTGAAGGTCTTCAAGGACAAGATCGAGGCCGGCGACAAGGAGTTCGCCGAACTCTCCGAGCGCCTCGGGAAGACCGACGGCAAGTTCACCCGTATTCGCCTCGCGCTGAGGCTCGTCGGGCTCGGCAAGTCCAGGCGGCGGTTCAACGCCGACTACCGTCTGCTCAATCCCGACGGCACGGGCCTCGAGGCTCCGGCGGCCTTCGCGGAGGCCTTGGCCTCCGCCCGCAAGGCCGTCGCGGCCGTGACCGTGCAGGTGGACGTGCAGGGGACCAACGCGGCGCGCGTGACGACCCGGTTCATCGATGCCTTGAGCGCCTACGGCCTGCGCGCGACGGAAAAAGGCGGACGCGCCCCCGACGTCCTGGTCGAGGCCGTCGGCTCGGGGCGCAACCTGCGGGCCGAGAACCTGACCTGGTTCCGGGCCGAAGGCTCGCTCGCGGTCAAGATGAGCTACGGCGCCTCGGGCGAGGCGATCACGCGCTTCGAGGAAGCCGGGACCGACGCGTCGGGCGACCCTCGGTCCGCCGTGGGCCAGACCTTGGCCAAGCTCTCCGAGAAGGCGGCGGGGCGGGTCTTCAAGGTGCTCGTGTCGGGCGACCTCCTCGACGACTGACGCCGTCCAAGTCGGACTCGGGATGGGCCTGATGGAGCATGAACATGAAATACCGGCATTTGGCGGTGATCGCGGCGGCGGTCGCTGCGGGCGGGATCAAGGCGCAGTGCTCGAGCCTGGCTGAATTGTCGGGCCGGCTCGTCTCCGCCGAAGACTCGGTGCGCGCCCCGGCGCGCGCGGAGGCCGGCCGGCTGGGACATCCCGACCGGCAAGCGTTGGCGCTCGCTCTCTCGTCCCAATTTCTGCGCATAGGGCCGGACGGCATCGGTCACGAGGATCACAACGCTCGCGTCGAGCTTGCGTTGGGCGGGCTCGGAAGCGACGGGGCGCCGGCCATTCCCGCCTTGGTGCAAGCGATCAAGCATGCCCGTGATCATGACGGCGACGACGGCAATCCCCTGGAGGACTATTACGGGGGTCTGGCCGCCCTTTCGGCCATCGGCGCGCCGGCTGTTCCCGCTTTGCGCGCCTTTCTTAAGGACGCGGGAAAGAGTGCGGATGCGGTCAGAGCGCTCGGCGAGGTCGGCCCCGGGGCGAAGGACGCGACCGCGGATCTCGATGCCCGTCTTGCCTCCTCGCCGGATCCGGACGCCGCGATGGCGATCATCCTCATCGGGATCGAGGGCCTGACGAAGGAGCAGCGCGCCCGCCTCTACCGCTCGGCCATGTCGATCGGGGATGCGTACCACGCTCTGCCGGGCCCGGTGGACGCGATGTTTCTGCGGTACGGTGCGGAGGCCTTTCCCGTCGTGCTCGACGTGCTCGAGCACTTTCCGGAGGAGCGCCGCCAGGCGGTCCGGGCGCTGGGCGCCATCGGACCCGCGGCGGCGTCGGCGGCGCCGACGGCGGGGGCGTGGGCCGCCGAGTCGTGGCGAAAAGATAAATCGGAAGACGCGAAACTGGCGTTGACGGCGATCGCCCGGATGGGCCCCGGCGCGCGCGCGGCGCTTCCCGACATTGAGGCCATTATCTTGCTCTCGTACGGCGGACGAGGCGCTCCGGAGGCGCTCCGCGCGGCGGAAGCCGTCGACCCGGCGGCGTTCGATTCCTGGATCGCCCGCGAAATCGCCGGCGGGGAGCATTGCAAGGAATTGATGCCTCTCGTTTCGCGGCGCGTGAAGTCCCTGCACTCGGCGGCGCCGGACCTCGCCAAGCAGGCGGCCCATGACCGCTGCGGGGGCGTGTCGGCCGTCGCTCCCGTCCTCGCCGCGATGGGACGAGACGGGGCCGCCCCGCTGATGGTCGTTCTCGCGGAGACCGACCCGAAGTATTGGCTGTTCACCTACAACCGGGTCGGCGAAGCGCTGGAGAAGATGGGCGCGGAGGCCGAGCCGGCGATTCCAGAGCTGGTCAAGGCCATTCGCCGCTACCGCGCGGGCGCGACCCGAACGACGGATTCAGGATTTCTCGCCTTGCGCGCGATCGGGACGCCGGCGGCCGTCGCCGCGTTGAAGGAATTCGAGTAGCGGGCTCAGCCCGCGGACCAGCGCACGACCTTCACTTCCGGCGGGCAATAGGACGCCGCATTCACGAAGAACCCTTCCGCCTCGACGCGGGCCTCGCCCCCCGCGCAGCGCCAGGTCAAGGGCAGCGCCAGGACTTCAAGCAGAGAGTCGACCGCCCGGCCGTCGATCCGCCGGCCGAGATCGACCCAGGCCTGGGCGCGCGCGATGGTCTCCGGGCAGCGCAGTGAGCAGGGCAGCCAGGACGCGAGCCTCAGGCCGGCGTAGCGCAGCAAGGTGTTGCAGTAGGGATGCCCGCTGACCGTCACCTGGGCGCCGCCGGGAACCGGTCCCCTCCGCTTGCCTCGGGTATTGAGGCCCGCCTCGAAGATCGGATCCCACATTTGGCGGTCATACCAGATCCGGCCGAAGAATGCGATGCAGCAGGGCGGAAAGCCGAGAAGGACGCCGAGCCGCGCGTGGCCGGGGCCGTCCAAGCCGCGTTGGAAGAGCCGATGAACCTCGTCGAGCCTCCGCGGATCGCGCCCGATGACGGTGTGCTCCCAGGAATTCGGATCCCCTTCGGCCGCGGGGACGTGATGATGCGCGAAGCCCGTGTACGTCTTGACGCGCACCAGACGCCGCAGTGAGAGGCCGTCGCGCTCGAGCCTTTTCACGAGAGGATCGGCGGGCCTCAGGTTGACGAAGCCGATCTCGCGCAGGCCCTCGCGGACCGTGGCGTACTCGATCTCCGCGTAGATGTTCGTGGCCCTTTCCACCAAGGCCTGCAGGCGCAGCGAGGTCCGCAGGCCCGGCTTCCAGTGCAGGCCAGGCGCGAGCGCGGGGCTCATGAGGCGGGCGGCGACGGCCTGGCGCCGGGCTTCGCCGCGCAGCGCGCCCACCGCCTTTTCGCTCGTTCCGGGGTGGAAATGCTCGTGCCGCTCGAGCGCCGCGAGCGCCTTGAGCGGCGCCTCGAGGGCGATGTGGCAGGCCGCCTGGCTCAGCAAGGTCCAGGCGCAGCGCCCCGGCTCCAGCGACGAGGCTTTCGAGAAGGCCCGCAGCGCCTCGGCATAGCGGGCGCTCTCGAACAAGGCGAGGCCTTTCCGGGCCAGCCCTTGAGCCGCGTCGGCAGTCTTCCGCATGTCTTTCGAGAATATCAAAAATGCGTTATGATGAGAGCGATGCCGCTTCTCCGACGGGAGTCGTTCGACGACGCGCGCTGGCTGGTCCGCGCCCCCGGGTTCAAGGCTTGCCTCGTCGACGCGGCCTTCGGCGAGGAATTTCTCGCGGATTGCGAGGCGGCCCTTCCGGCGTTGGGCTACCATCGTAAAAATCGTCCCGAGTACCGGGTCTGGGCCGCGCACCCTGGGGAAGGGACGCCCCTGCTGCGTTCGCTTCGCCGCGTCCTGGGATCCCGAATGTTTCTCTCTTTTCTGAAAAAAACATTCGGCGGCGGACGCGTTTCGCCCCCCTTCGCCTTCGAGTTCTTGAGATTCGGCGAAGGGGATTACCTCGCGCCTCACAGCGACGCGACGGAAGGCCGCCGCATTCAAGGCGTCCTCTATTTTAATCGCGATTGGCGGCGGCGCCAGGGCGGGCTGCTGCGGCTGACCGACGGGCCGCGGAAAAAGGCGCTCGCGGCGCCGGTCGCGCCCCTTTTCAACCGGCTGGTCCTTTTCGCTTCCGACCGGGGCTTTTTGCACGCCGTGACGCCGCTGAAGAGCGCGGGCCCGCGCTACAGCCTGTCGTTCTCATATCGACAAGCCCCGGCGCGCGGCCTCGACGCGGTAAGCGCGCGCGCCTCGGCGCGATAGCAGCTCCTGGGCCAGGCGCCGGGAAAGCCGGTCGCGGCATTCGACCATGCGGGCGCCCGCGGCCAAAGACGCGCGCGACCCGGCGGCGAGGTGCGCGAAAGGGTAAGGCGCCGGGGACCTCTCGCCCGAGGGCAGGAGTTCGGCGGCGGGCGCGATCGCCGTTCCGGCCGCGGCCGCGAGCGCGCGGTTGACCGAGTGCAGGAAAATCGGCGACGCGGACGCCGCGCGGGAGAGGAGGATCCGCCGGGCCGCGCCGAAGCCGCGGACGAAGGCGCCTCGCGCCTGCTCGTTCCAGGGCGGGCCTTGGATCATCTCGAGGTTCACGTTGGTGAAGCCGAGGCCGAGCACGGCCCGGAAGTTCTCCTCGAAGCGGGCCGCGTTGCCGGGATGCACGCCCTGGAGCGCCGTGAGCTTGCGCCCTGGCATCTCGGCGAAGACGAGCTTGAGCTTCTCCGCCACGGCCTCGAAGGAGCCGCGTCCGTCCGCGAACGCGCGCTCGTCGCGGCGCGGACCGTCGACGCTGATGCAGACCTCGACCTCGCGGGAGCGCAGGAACCGCAGGTGCCGGCGCTCCAGCAGAAGGCCGTTGGTGGCCATCGAAAACCGCAGCTCCTTGCCCAGGCGCCCGGCCAGGCGCGAAGCCTTGGCGATGATCGCCGAGACGGCGGCATAGTCGGCCATGGGCTCTCCTCCGTAGAGGCCGACCAGCGCGACGCGCCCGCCGGCGCGCAGCAGCGGCGCGAGCGCGGCCATGAGCGCCGGGACGTCGGCGCGCTCGCCTCGTTCCTTGTCGATGGCGCAGTACGCGCAGCGCAGGTTGCAGTCCGAGGTCAGCGAGATCTTGACGCGCGCGATGGGCTCGATCATTTCGCCGCCGCCAGCGCGCGCACGACTCCGGCCTCGAAGAAGGCGCGGCGGACCTCGAAATCGGCCGCCGGCCCCCGGTTCTCCACGCGCCAGGCGGAGGCCCCGGCTTCGCGCTTCAAGACCCCGAGCGTCTCGAGGTGTCGGATCGCGGGCGCGAAGCTGGCTCGGAGCGAGCGGCCGAACGCGCGCTTGAAGTCGCGGTCGTCGAGCCGCCCGTACCACAGGTGATTGAGGACGAAATTGATCCGCTCCTGCCGGGGGCCGAGCGCGCAGCTCTTGAGGGTCGGCAGGCGCCCCGCTTCGGCCGCGCGGCAATAGGACTCGAGGTTTCCCGTGTTGACGTAGCGCAGCCGACCTCCGGCGCAGGAGACCGCGCCGCAGCCGAGGCCCAGGAAGGAATTGCCTTCGATGACGCTCTCCTCCAGCTGACGGTTGCGGGCCTCGGGCTTCAGGGCCATCGCGTCGTAGGGGAGCGCGCCGTACCCTTCGTCCTGCATCCGCACGCGGCCGTACAGCTGCATGGCCGCGCTGAGGCGCCGCGCCCGGTCGCCGTGGCGTTCGCCGCGCTGGCTGAAGCGGGTCAGGGGCGTCGGCTCGAACGGGTTGATGTGGATGGTGTCCGGCCGCCAGCTCAAGACCTCCTCGAAGGTCGCGCGGAAGCTCTCCAAGGACTGGCCCGGCAGCCCCGCCATGACGTCGATGT
>JAHFCD010000127.1 GCA_023249695.1 Elusimicrobiota bacterium | reverse complement strand
CAGGTCCGCCCCTTCCATTCGTCGGTGTCGATCTCGAGGTCGCCGTCGGCCTCGAAGCCGAACGCCTTGAGCGCCTGGATGGTCAAACCGTGCCCGGCCTCTCCCTTGGCGTTGAAGACGATGTTCGTCCAGACCTTGCGGCCGATGTAAGGTCCCTCGTCGATCGCCAGCTCGAGCTTGAGCATCGGCTTGCCGGTGGAGGTCTCCACGAGCTCGACCTCGCTCACGCCCAGGACGTACTCGCCGTCCGGAACGGGCTGATAGTTGCCGGCTTCCGCGGAACCGTCCGCGCCGAATTTGAACTTGGCCATGGTCTACTTGCCTCCCCGAGATTTCTCGGCCTTCTTAGGTTTCGTCTCGACGGCCGGCTCGGCCGCCGCGTCCTGCGGTCCTTCGGCGGCCGCCAACAGCGACGCCCAGGGGTTCTTCTTGTCGAGCTTGACCGTCTTGTCGTTGAGCGCGTCGACGCGCGATCCCCACGCGCCGAGCGGCCCGCCCTGGAAGGAGAGCCGGTACTCGTTCTTGCCGGCGACCTCCTTCTTGTAGGCGTAGCCGATCAGGTCGGCGCGGCGGGCGAGCATGGTGCCGGGCTTGTTGTAGGTGTCGATCCCGGAGGGGATCACCACCTGCTTCTCGTCGTTGAGCTCGGGCGCCTTGCAGTGGGCCGCGATGATGAACAACTTCCCCGAGGTGCGCATCATGTTGATGAAGCGCTCCGTGCGGGCGGCGAGCTCATCCCACAGCGCGTAGCCGTTGACGCCCTCCTTGCGGTCGGTGATCGACTTGAGGCCGGCGGCCTCGGCGATCTCCTGCGCCTGCAGCTTGACGAAGGTCCCGAACGTGTCCAAGCCGACGATCTGGATCGACGGGTCAGCCATGACGGCGGTGATGACCTCGCGGAAGATCGCGAGGCGCGACTTCGTGATGTTGCCGTCCTCGTCCCGCTCCTCCACGATGTCGTGGATGCGGCCGTCGATGTGATCCGCGTCACCGGCGTCGAGGTTGATCACGTAGGCGCCCGAGGACGCCATCAACGTCGACTTGCTGGACTTCTCGAGGCCGACGATCACGACGATGCCCGCCGTGATCATGCCCCCCTTCTTCTTCTTCTCGCGCGGCTGGACCAAGATGCTGGCCGCCGGCTTCTCCGTCGTGTTGGTGGTCATGTGTTTCTCCTGTGGTTGTGCGACTTAAAATCCGATCGCCGCCGGCGCCTTGATCGCCGCCGACGTCTTCGCCTTGCCCTCATCCTTGGCGGCCGCGCGGGCCTCGAAAGTCGAGTACGACGCGGGCCCGAAGAACTCCGTCTCGAGGTCGCGGCCGAGCTGCAGGGCGCCGAGAAAGGCGCGCCGCGCGACGTCCATGTTCAGGACCGGCTTGGACTCGGAGCCGTAGGGCTCGGCCTTGGCGAAGCGCACGATGTCGGCCCATTCGATCTTGAGGCCGGGGAACTGCTCCTCGGCCGCGATCGCGTAGCCGCCGGCGACCTGCAGAGCCATCTCCTCATAGATGCCGGCCGACGTCTTCCAGTCGCCGATGCCCCACCTCCATTTGCCGTCGATCTTCCGGACGCCGATCGCGTCGAGGCGGCCGCCGAAGAGGTGCTTCACGCTGCCGACCGCCAGCTCCTGCGCGACGATCTCGGTCTTGGTGCCGGCGAACCAGGTGCGGAACTCCGCGACCGGGGTCGCGATGCGCTCAGGGACGTGAGGCTCCTCTCCCTTGATGATCGCCTCGATCGCGGCGTGGACCATGGAGCCGATGTCCGCGGCCTCGTCCTTGACCTTGTCGGGCTGCTTGGACGCGGCCTCGATGAGCGCCGCCAGGAAGGCGGCGCTCAGCTCGAGCTTGCCGCCGAACTCGTACTTCTTCGCCATGGCCGTGGTGAGCGCCGCGGCCCACGACTGTCCGCGGCCGGTGCTCTTCTTGGCGGCCTTGATGGCTTCCGCGATCCACGCGGCGGTCGCGTCGATGTCGCCGGGCTTCGCGATCAGGGACGCGATCGCGCGCGCGATGCCCTGGTTCGTGGCCCACGGAATGAGGAGGGGCTTGTTGATCACGCCGAGCGTTCCGGTCACTGACTTGAGCTTGGGCGCGAGGATCGTCTTCTTATCGAGCGCGGTGATCTTGTAGCGGTGCGTTCCGTTCGGGTCTTCGACGTAGTATGCGGGGGCGGGCAATTTCATGGTCGTCTCCTGTGTCGTTGGTCCGTCTAATAGCAGCGCTGCGCTTCGAAGGCCGCCTCGGCGGCCTCGATCTCGCAGCTCTCCTCGGCCGCGGCGCAGTCGCACACGCCGCCGTTCTGCGAGGCGCAGCTGAGCGGGCACTCGTCGAAGTCGGGCTGAGGAAGGTGGCGGTCGAAGTCGGGGGCGTTCATAAGGAGCCCTCGGCCTTGACGATCGCGGCTCGGACGGCACGCAGGGCGCGCACGGTCTGCGTGAAGTTCAACTCGCCGTCGGCGTCCCACATTTCGAGCGCATCCTTAACCAGCTTCGCGGCCGCCAGCAGCTCGGGCGCCGCCGCGATCAAGAGCGCGTCATCTCGCCAGTCCTCGTTCGTTCGATGCGCGGGGATCTCCGCGATGACATCTCCTCCGTCACCGTAGACGACGTCGTCGCCGTTCTCGTAGGACCACGGTCCTTCGGTGTGAACAGCCTTCTTCGCAGTGGCGCTCATACGGCCTCCACGAGATCGAACCCGGCGTAGTTCGGGAACGCGGCCGCGGCCTGCAGGCGCGCCAGGGCTTCGAGGTAGGGATACGAACCCGACAGTTCGCGGCCGTCCTTCAAGTACACGACCAGCTTGATTTTCATCACGCCCTCCGTCCGTCAACGAAACGTCGCAGATCCTCGGCCGACCGGATCGCGATCTTCGATCGCCACGTCTCGATGGAATCAGCGTCGAAGGTGAAGCAGCTCTTTCCGTGGGGGATCGCGATCACGAGACCGGCCGCGACGCCCTTCCAGATCGAGCGCCAGAAGGTGCTCTTAGAGGGAAGGCCCAAGCGCTCCTGCGCCTGCGGCACGGTGTAGTCCCCCTTCACGACGATGGTCTTCACGGCTCGAAATCCTCCGCCTCGAAAACGACCTCGAGGCCGTTCATGATCTTGATGAGATTGATCGCGTTGGGCGCGTTCTTGCCGGCCAGGAGGCGTTCCATCGTGTCCGGATCGACCCCCACCTTTGCGGACATCGCCGCGATCGTGAGGCCCTTCATCCGACGGAAGCTGTCGAGCTTCTCCGCAAACTTGAGGGGTCGGCTCATGAGGCACTCCGGGCAGAAAAACAATGAGGGTTGTAACGGGTCGGGCATTGGCTTATCCTTTCTGTGTGGGAATTTTGAACGCCGTTGGACGGCGCGACCTTGCTAGAATCGTGGGGCACCTGAACATGCGTATGAACCCTGCCGGGGATCGCGCTCCGAAAGCTGACCTGCGTGGCAGGCCGGCTCTCTTCACTTTTCAGGTGCCCCGGGAATCGGGGGGTGGTGGTGATCGTTGCGCGATTCATTTTGTATCCCGGCAGGGATGGTGCAAGCTTGTTGAAAGTTTACAGTAAGTTAACATAGCTGTCAAGTGCCCTCAACTATGAATCAGCCCTCTCTCGACGAGCTTTTGCAGAAATGGAACGGCGGAATCCTGCGCGGAGCGCCGCGTGCGTTCGCGCGAAAATTGAAAGTGGAGGAGGCGACGGTCTCGCGTTGGCGCAGCGGCGACTACCCTCCGGACCCCGGTCTGCGGCCGCAGATCGCGCGCGAGCTGGGCGTCACGGTCGAGCAGCTGATGGCAGCGATCGCGCGCAGCAAGATGACCAAGCTCGGCGGCCCGTCGATGGTCCGCGAGCCCGAGATAATGCTGTCACGGGAGACCGGCTACAACTTCCTCGACATCCCCCACCTCGGCACGGTCTCGGCGAGCCGGTTCATGTTCAGCTTCGACCTGCCGCCCGAGAACTTCACCACGCTCGCCATCAAGGGGAAGGTCGGCGATCGCTACGCCATGCTCCGGATCTCGGGCGACTGCATGGCGCCGAAGATCGAGAGCGGCGACGAGGTCCTCATCCGGCAGACGTCGGAAGTCCCGGACGGCACGATCGCGATCGTCTGCTTCGACGGCGAGTGCACGATGAAGCGCGTCTATAGGAAGAAGGATGACCTCGAGCTGCGCGCAGACAATCCCGCGTATAAACCCGTGCGGCTGACGTCGAACAAGGTCCGCATCCTGGCCGAGGTGATCAAGATCATGAAGGACCCGGGGCGAAAGCCGTGAAGCGCGCCGCCGCCCTCCTCCTGGCGATCGCGCTGTCGGGCTGCGGCAGCATCATGAACCGCGGACCGCGCGCCGTCACGATCGAGGCCGATCCCGCCGGCGCCGAGTGCACGATCGCCGGCGAGGTCTTCCCCGCGCCCGCGCGCGTGAACGTGTCGCCGCGGCACAACTACACCGTCTCCTGCAGGAAGGAAGGCTACGAGACGGCCTACATGTTCGTGGGCAGCAAGTTCAGCGGCTGGACCTGGCTCAACGCCGTGTCTCCGTGGCTATTCTTCGGGACGATCTACGACTACAAGCACGACGCGGCCTACTTCTTCGACCCGGGCACGGTGCGGATGCGCCTGATGCCGCTCTCCGGGCAGGCGGTCAAGCGGTGAAGATCCGCTTCGAGGTCAGCCGAGGCCGCTCCTTCTACTGGCCCGAGTTCGTGCGGCGCGCCAAGAAGTACGGCCGGCACCGCCGGCGGACCGTTGCCGGCGTCGAGCTGCACGTCGTCGAGTTCAAGACGGTCGACGCGGCGCTCGAGGTCTGGCAGGTGACGCGGTCCTGGAAGGCGGTGTCGTACACGGTGAACGGCGTGGTCGTGCCCCCGATCAAGTTCCATCACCAGATGCGCGCGCACCTCTTCCGCGACGTGCGCGTGAAGGACATGCTGCAGGAGATCATCGTCCGCAAGGCCAAGGAACGCGGCCGCGACGCCGCCGAGGACCGCCGGCGCATGGGCCTCGGCCCAGATCCCGAGCTGGGGTTCTGATGGCGCACAGCATGAACCCGTCGGTCTGGGTCGAGCGGCGCAAGACCGCCGGCGGCGACTTCAAGTACCGCGTGCGCGCCGAGGCCGATGGTCGGCGCCTGCCGGCGGGGCCGTGGACGCCGAAGCGGACCTGGGCCGAGGAGGAGAAGGCCAAGGTCCAGGCGCGGCTCTGGGCCGGCGATCGCGAGCTGGTGCAGCGGCGCCGCCAAATGACCTGGGAGGGCTTCCAGGACTACTACCTTAAGCACAGCCAGGATACGAAGGCGCCGCGGACCTACGCGCAGTTCGACAAGCCCGCGGTCGACGCGTTCACCGCCTGGCTCAAAAAGCACCACGGCTCGCCCTCGCCGCTGTCCTCGATCACCGCGCTGCTAGGCTCAGAATGGCTGATCGCGCTGAAGAAGGCCGGCTACAACGAGACGACCAGGAAGATGATGTTCGGCGCGGTGTTCACGGCGCTCAACCACGCGGTCAAGATCGAGGTCCTCACGAAGAACCCCTGGCGCGCGCTCACGAAGCCGACGTCGGAGGAGAGCGGCCGCGCCCTGGCGGACGTGGAGCTCGAGGAGCTCTTCGCCGCGGGCCCGCTGCGCCTTTGGGAGACCGGGACCTTCGCGGTCAACTGCGGCCCGCGGATCTCCGAGATCTGCAACCGGTTCAACTGGACGAACGTGGAGGTGATCGTCAGGCGCGGTCAGCCCGCGGTGAGCATCGCCAAGGCCCTCCAGGAGCTCTCAGGATCGCGCCTACAGGCCGCGCCGTGGTTCGGGCGCATCCTGGCTCAAACGCGCAAGTCCAGGAAGAAGGTGAAGAAGGACTGCCGGTTCCCGATCAACGCCGAGGCGAAGGCCGCCATGGGCACGCCGCGGCCCGAGGGCGTGATCTTCCCGTGGTCGGGCAACACGATCCAGCACGACGTCGTCGCCGCGCGCGTGGCGGCCGGCCTGGCCGAGGACATCACCTTCCATTGCTTCCGGCACACGTTCGCGACCCGCTACCTCGAGCGCGGCGGCCACGCCGAGGACCTCCTCGAGACGAAGTTGTGGTCCGACTACGACGCGCTGCAGCGCTACATCCACGTTGAGGACCAGGTGCTCGAGCGCCGCTTCGCCGCGAGCGGCCGGAAGTTCCCCCCACCCTCCCCCCAAAAGCAGAACGGCCTCGGTCCCGCCTGAGCGGGCCCGAGGCCGAATTATCCTTATTCCGTCAGTCATCCCGGTCGGTGGGCAGGAAGGGACTTGAACCCTTAAGAGCTTGCGCCCACACGGTCCTGAGAAGTCCGATCCCCCTCTGAGCGGGACAACGGGTAAATATATAGCACATCTGGCGTCCCTATTGTACCAATCAGGCCTAATGTTCCGGGGAGTTCCCCCCACCTTCCCCCCGGCGAACGGCGGTTCTAAGGAAGCCGCCGCGGCGCCGCCAGACGATGGCCGGCCGCGCCGCGGCGAGCTGCCGCCAGCGCTCGAGGATCGCGCGGACGAGCCGCGCCGGGAAGGTCACCCTCCGTTATCGCCCGCGGTTGATCGCCGCGACGGCCGCCTCGATCGCGCGGTCGAGGACCCAGCGCGCGACCCACTCGGGGCACCAGGCCGGCAGGTGGACGATCTGCAGCACGAGCTCAATGGCGAGCTCCTTCTTGTCGGCGCCGCGCAGGCCTTCCTGGTTGGCGATCGCTTCGACATGGTTCACGACCTCGGGCGCGGCCGCGGCCAAG
>JAHFCD010000126.1 GCA_023249695.1 Elusimicrobiota bacterium | reverse complement strand
CGCCATTGGCCCGCGGCCGCCCGGCTGTGGCCCAGGCCGCAGAGGCAAGCGAAGCGCTCGGTCGAGTCCCCCGCGTCCGCGAGGCAGGCCTCGTAATGGACGGCGGCCTGGGCGGCGTCGGCCGCCGCCAGCGCGAGGCGGCCCTTCAGCCACGGCGCGGGAGCGGCGATCAGGCGCGCCTGCTCCTCGGCCTCGAGACGGCGGCCCGCGTCGAGATGGAGAACGGCCAAGCGCTCGCGCACCCAGTCGGCGAGCGCCTCGGCCTCGGCGAGGCGATCGAGCGCCTGGCGAAGATGCATGAGGGCGAAATCGCCCCGCCCCTGCGCGGCCTCGATGGTTCCCAGCTCCGCCAGGGCGCGCGCCATGAGGACGAGGTCATCGTGCGCTTGGGCGCGCCCCGTCGCCCGCACCAGAAGCTTCGCGGCTTCGTCCGTCTGCCCGATCTGCGCGGCGATCAGACCTCGCGTCAGCTCGAGCCGCGCCAGACCGGCGCGGTAATCGTACTGCTCGACGAGCGCGACGGCCTCTCGGATGCGCTCCTGCGCCTCCTGGAAATGCCCGAGCCGGGCGCGGGCGGCCGCCAAGGTGACGAGGCTCTCCACCATCGTCGCCACGTCGTCGGCCCCTTCGGCGAACTTGTAGGCGGCCTGAGCCGCGCCGGCGGCGGTGCTGCTGTTGCCCTTGGCCTGGTAAGCCTCCGCGATCAACTCGATGGCCCGGGCCTTCCAGCGCTTCTTGCCGAGCTCGTCAAAGCGCGCTAGGGCCACGCCCCCGCGGCGCAGGGCCCGGCGGATGTCGCCCACGGCCAGGTCGGTCCGGCCGAGGTTGAGCTGGGCGAAGGCGCGCAGCTCCTTGTCCTGAAGGCGCTCGCCGATGGCCAGAGCCTTATCGTAGCGCTCACGGGCCTTGCCCAGGTGCGAGGAGTCGAGATGCGCGTCTCCGGCCTCCAGAAGCATGAGGGTCGTGTTGATATCCTCGCCCAGACGCTCGGCCGCGGCGGCCGCCAGGTCGAAGTACGCGGCGGCCATGATCGCCTGCCCTCCCTTAGACAGACCCTCGCCCGCTTCCCAGGCGAAGGCGTAGGCTTGCTTGTCGTCGCGACGGGCCTGCGCCTCCTGCAGCCCTTTCTGCCAGACCACGACGGCCCCGGAAAGGTCGCCCTCGCTTTTGAGCTTGCGCCCCTCGAGCAGGGCCCGGGGCTCGGCGGCGTTCACGGCGCAGGCAAGAGCGAGGACGAAGGCCAAAGTCATGTGATCTCCGGTGCGACGCCGGAGTATAGCAGGACTCCCGCGAAGCGTCGAGGCCGCCGTCTACCGTCGCGGGGAGGCGTCGGGCGGCGCCTTCTCCTTCTGAACCGGACGGGGTTCGGCCGGCTCCTTTCGCTTGACGGGCTCCCCGCGCTGGGCGGCCTCGCGCTCCTCCATCTCGCGGTACTTGCGCAGCGCGGCGTAAGCGCGGCCCGCGGTGAGCGCCGTCAACGTGACGCCGAAGAAGACGAGCAGAAACCACGACGACGCCATCAGCGCTCCGCTCGCCGAGTTCATGACGAGCATGAGGCCCTCGCTCGGCCCCGAGGGCGGCGGGGCGGACGCGGCGCGATCGACGAAGCCCGCCAGCGGCGCGGGCAGGCCGCCGCCGACCGCGGCGACGAACGCCGCGAACTTGATGAAGCGGGCCCAGTGCGGAGCGACCTCCTCCGGCAGCAAACGAAAAAGCACCTGCTCGATCGAGGAAGAGAAGCTCGCGGTCACGGCCAAGGCGACGACCACCGCGGCGGCATAGGCCAGAATCAAAGGCTGAATATCCATGCGGTCCTCCGTTCTCGCGTATAGTATGGCCGGAGCGGCCGGCGAATGCGATCAAATACGCCTCAAATCCCCGCGACCCCGAAGGGCATTTGGTAAAGTCCCTCCGATGAGCCCCCGCCTCGCCGTCGGCTTGATGTCCGGCACCTCGGCCGACGGCGTGACCGCGGCGCTCGTCAAGCTCCGCGGAAGCGCGCTCCGTGTCGCGCGTCACCGGACCTTCCCCTACTCGGCCGCGCTCAAGAAACGCGTCCTGGGCGCCCCCGGGCTCTCCGTCGCCGAGCTCTCGCGGCTCAACGTCGAGCTCGGCGAAGCCTTCGCCGCCGCCGCGCTCAAAATCGCGGGCCGCTCCCGTCCTTCGGTCATCGGCTCCCACGGCCAGACCGTCTGGCACGGCCCGAACGAGACGCCGGCGAACACGCTCCAGATCGCCGAGCCCGCCGTCATCGCCGAGCGCACCGGCGTGACGACGGTCGCCGATTTCCGTCCGCGAGACATGGCCGCCGGCGGCCAGGGCGCGCCGCTCGTCCCCGCCTTCGATCTTTTTCTGTACGGACGCGGACCGTTAAAGGCCGTGATCAACATCGGCGGCATTTCGAACGCGACGATCCTCGGCCATCGGAAGATACACGCCGCCTTCGACACCGGGCCCGGTAACGTCCTGATGGACGAAGCCGTGCGCCGCGTCACGAATGGCCGCCGGGATTTCGACGCCGGAGGACGCCTGGCCGCGTCCGGCGCCGCCGACGAGAAGCTTCTGCGGCGCCTCCTGGCGAACCCCTATTTCCTGAAGGCGCCGCCGAAGTCCCTCGACCGCTCGACCTTCGGCCCGGCCCTGCTCGGCCGGATCTACCCGCGCCTGACCCTCAAGAGGCTTCCGGACGCGCTCGCGACGCTCGCCGAGCTCACCGCGCGCTCGCTGTGGCTCGGCGTACTCGAGAACTCCCCCGGGCCCCTGAGCGAGGTCGTGGTCTCCGGGGGCGGCGCGCTCAACGCCCACCTGATGCGCCGCCTGCGCGCGCTGTTCTCCCCCGCGCCCGTCGGCGTCACCGCGATCCCCGTCATGGCCAAGGAGGCCGCCTGCTTCGCCTGGCTCGCCGCGCGCGCCCTCGACGGCAAAACGGGCAACGCGCCGTCCGCGACCGGCGCGCGCGGCCCCCGCATCCTTGGTAAAATAATCCTCCCATGAAACTCCCCAAGAAGATTCTCGCCGCTATGAAGTCACACTCGTCTTTCTATCAGGCCGTTTGGAAAGCTTGTTACGAAATTCCAAAAGGCGAAGTGCGCACCTACGGCTGGATCGCGAAGCGCATCGGCAAGCCGAAGGCGGCCCGCGCCGTCGGCATGGCGCTGGGCAAGAATCCCTTCGCTCCGACGGTCCCCTGCCACCGCGTCGTCGGCGCCGATGGCCGCCTGACCGGCTACTCCGGCGCCGGCGGCGTCGCCAAGAAGCGCCGCATGCTCAAGGCCGAGGGCGTTCCTCTCCCTTAAGACGTGGGGCTCCCGGTCTGCGTCGTCGACGCTTTCGCGGACAAGCCTTTCACCGGCAATCCCGCCGCCGTCGTGTTCCTGGACGGGCCGCGGGACGACGCGTGGCGCCAAGGCGTCGCCGCCGAATTCAATCTCTCGGAGACCGCCTTCGTCGAAGCCGAGGGCGCGGGCTTCCGCCTGCGCTGGTTCACGCCCGCCGTCGAGGTCGACCTGTGCGGCCACGCGACCTTGGCGGCGGCTCACGCGCTGTGGGAGTCGGGCCGTCTCGCGCCGTCCATGCCCGCGCGCTTCGAGACCAGGAGCGGGAGCCTGAGCGCGCGGCGCGACGGCGAATGGATCATCCTCGATCTGCCCGCGCTCCCGGTGCGCCCCGCCAAGCCGCCGCCCGGCCTGCTGGCCGCGCTGGCCGACACGCCCCTGGCTTTCTGCGAGAACGACGGCGCCTACCTGCTCGAGATGGACTCCGAGGAGACCGTGCGCCGCTGCGCGCCGAACCTGGCCGCCTGGTCGGCCCTGACGAAGAAGGGCCTCATCCTGACGGCCGTCGCGCGGCGCGCGACGCACGACTTCGCTTCGCGCTGCTTCTTCCCCGCCGACGGGCTCGCCGAGGACCCGGTGACGGGCTCCGCGCATTGCTCCCTGGGCCCGTACTGGTCCGAGCGTCTGAAGAAGCCGGTGCTCACCGCCTATCAAGCGTCGAAGCGCGGCGGCTTTCTGCTGGTCCGGCCCAAGGGCGAGCGCGTGGAGGTCGGAGGGCGCGCCGTCACGACGATGCGCGGGAGCCTCGCGTGAAGGCCGCGGCCCTCGTCCTGTCGGTCCTCACGATCAACGTCGCCGGCCCGCGGCGCGTGCACCAAGGCTGGCAAAGCCGCCGCGAGGCGCTGAGCGCGGGCCTCAAGGCCGAGAGCCCCGACGCCGCCGCGTTCCAGGAGGCCTGGCGCGGCGAAGATGTCGACGCCCTCGCCGACGGCGCCGGCCACCCGTATCGCGCGCACGAGCCCGCGCTCGGCCTGGCGGTGACGAGCCGCAAGCGCCTCGTCGACCGGAGCGCTCTCGATCTCGGCGGAGGCTGCGGCGTCCTGAGAGCGGGCCTCGACCTCGACGGCACCACGGCGGACGTCTACACCGCGCGGTTCGCGCCGGGCGCCGGGCCCGACGCCGCGCGCCGGCTGGGCCAGTTTTTGGCGGCGTCCGAGTTCATCTCCGCCCAGTCGAAGACGCGCCCGGTCGTCCTGCTCGGCGATCTTGCGGTCTCGGCCGACGACAAGGAGGCCGAGATTTTCCTGAATCTCATCGGCGCGCGAGACCTGTGCGTGTCGCACGGCGACGAAATGTGCGGCCGCACGCTCGAAGACCGCCGCGTCGATTACGCCCTGATCCCCTACGCGTCGCGTCCGCCGCGGGAAACGGCGCGCACGGCCTTCACCGGAACCCTCGAAGACGACGGCGACACCCGGCCGCTGTCGACCCATTTCGGCCTGGCCGCCCGCCTCGACGGCGCGTGGCTCAAGCTCCGCCTCGCGGCCGAGCCCGAGGGCCGGCTCGAGGCCCTGACCGACGCGGCCGCCCTCCTCGACGCGGCCCGCGCCGAGGCCGAAGCGCGCGCCAAGCTCGCGGGCTGGATTCCCTGGCGCGGGACCGTCCTCGCGCTTCGCGCCCGAGCCGACGCCGCGCGGTTCACGGCCGACGGCGAGCGCGCCCGTTCGGCCCTGGCCCGCGCCGCCAAGCCCTCCATCCCCTACTACGAATGAAACCGATAGGCCCGGCGCCGGCAATCGTGCTAGGCTTGAACGCATGACCACCGCCCTCGAGCCGAAGTTCATCATCGAGACCGCCGAACGCCTGCAGAAGCGCATCGCCGAGCGCTTCCCCGGCTCCGGCCTGCTCAAGGTCGCCGAGGCGGTCGTGAAGGCCGCGCACGAGGCCGATCACAAGAGCTCGAGAATCGCGAAGGCGCACCTGCCGCTGCGCACCGCCGTCTGGGTGCTGGCCGCCGCGCTGCTCGCGGGGGTCACCGCCGTCTTCTTCCGCGTCAGCGCGGCGCCCGGCTTCTCGAGCGTGGCCGATCTCCTGCAGGGCGTGGACGCCGCCGCGAACATCGTCCTGCTGCTCGGCGCGGGCATCCTCTCCTTCTCCAAGCTCGAGGAGAACCTGCGCCGGAAAAAGGGCCTGGCCCTGGTCCACGAGCTTAAGGCGCTGGCTCACGTCGTCGATATGCACCAGCTCACCAAGGATCCCGAGAGCATCTCGGGTGAGACCTCGCGCACGGAGTCTTCCCCGAAGCGCACGATGACGCCCTTCGAGCTCGGGCGCTACCTGGACTACTCGAGCGAGCTTCTCTCGATGATCGGCAAGATCGCCGCGATCTACGGCCGGCGCCTGCAGGACCCCGTCGTGCTCGAGGCCATCGACGGCGCCGAGGACCTCGCCACCGGATTATCGCGCAAGATCTGGCAGAAGATCGCGATCCTCAGCGACCGCACGCGCGGCTAGATCAGTCCCACTTAAACGTCCAGGCGCCGACGGAGAGGAACAGGACCGTCATCCCCGCGAGGATGTAGAGATGCGGCGCCACCTGGGACAGCGTCGCCCCCTCCGTCATCACCGCGCGCGCGGCCTCGATCAGATGCGTCAGCGGCATCAGGCCGGCGAACAGCCGCAGCCCCTTCGGCGCGCCCTCCAGCGAGAACCACACGCCGGAGAGGAACATCATCGGCCAGGACAGCATGTTGAGCACGCCGCCGGCGAGTTCCTCGCTCGTCACGCGCGCGGCGACGAGCAGCCCGAGAGAGGTCAAGCACGCCGAGCCGAGCGCGAAAATGAGATACAGGTCGAACAGGGAGCCCAGGCGCTGAAAATGCAGGAACAGATCCGAGCCCTGATAGACCACCGTGAACACGGCCATGATCAGGATGAGGCGCGAGACGACCTGCGCCGAAAGGAACTCCACGGCGCGCAGCGGCGTCGCCTTCAGCCACTTGAACACGCCGTTCTTGCGGTAGCGCACGAGGTTGTAGCCGACCCCGAACAACGCCGAGAACATCATGTTCATCGAAAGGAGGCCGGACACGAGCCAGTCCACGTAGCGGATCGGCTGGCCCTGCACGGCCTTGCGCTCCGGGAAGAACTTCGCGGCGTCGGTCCCGAGCATGATCTTCTCGACGAGATATCCCTTCGGTGAGTTGTCGTTCACCCAATAGGTCAGAGGCGAGCCCGCCTTGACCAGGATGTCCAGCTGATGATGCCGGAGCTTCCCCTGCGCGGCGGCCTCCTCGTCGAACGGCACGAACTTGAGGTGCTTCGTCGAGGCGAAGCCCGCCGGCAAGGTGGAGAGCTCGCCGACCACGCCCACCTTGAACACGTCCTGGGCCTTGTCGGAGAACGCGAACGCCATCCCGAAGACCACGAAGTAGGGGAACAGCAGGTTCCACCCCAGCGCGCCGAGGTCG
>JAHFCD010000125.1 GCA_023249695.1 Elusimicrobiota bacterium | reverse complement strand
CCCGCGCAGCCGACCCGATCGCTGACGACGGCGGGACGGCCGCAGGCCATCGCCTCGTTCACCGCGAGCCCCCATGTTTCCCCGAATGCCGAGGGAAGAAGGAAGACGTCGCCGAGCCGGTACACGACGGGCATGCGGCTTTGATTTTGAAACGGCAATACGCGAAACAGCTCCGGAGAGGAAGCCGCGATGTCCCGAACCTCGGCCTCAAGCTCCCCGCCGCCGGCCATGATCAGGACGACCTTGGCTCCGCCGAAATCCCGCACGGCGCGCATCAGCTCCACCGGTCGCTTCTTGCGCTCGAACTTCCCGGCGAACAGCAGCACGAGCCGGTCCTCGCCGATGCCCAGCTCCCTTCGCCACCGGGATGCCTCCGCCTCGAAGGCCTCCGCCGGCTCCGAGAACCGAGAAACGTCGATCGAGTGAGGACACGGATGCAACCGGTCGGCGCCGACTCCGAAAGCCTCGTAGTAGGCCCTATTTGCCCGGCCCACCGGAAGAAACGCCGACGGCCAGGAATAAACGAGAGTCAAAACCGCGCGCTTAGCCCACCAGCGCGGCCCCCAGAGACCGCCGTCGAGCAGATGGGAATCGCCGCGGAAAAGGGTCACGACCCCGCGCCGGGAAAGCGACCACAGGGCCCTGAGATGGGAATACCAAGCCCACCCCGTGACATGGACCGCGTCCGGGCGCCAGTCCAGAACCCGATCGACGAGAGTCGGGTTGTTCAGCCCCCAGAAATGGTGATCGCCCGGATCGGACGAAACGTTGGGAACCAATTCGAATTCGTAGCCGTCGGTCAAAGGGATGTCCCAGGCCACCATTTTGTTGAATCCGCGGTCCTTCACCGCCGCGAGGCCCGCGTGCCAGGTGAAGAACACCTTGACGGACAGGTCTTCGCGTCGAGCAAGCCGTTGGTACAGGGGCGCGTAATACTGGATGGGATGAGAGACGATGATCGCCAGCCTCATTTTTTGTCCCATATCAGATGAACGGGGCGACGCCTTCGTCCATGCGGCGACGGTAGTTGCCCCAGGTGAAGGTCTCGGCCCGGCTCCGTGCGGCGCGGCTCATCCCGGGCAATTGTCCTCGATGAGCGCCGAACCATCTCAGGCTCTCCACCATCGCATCAAGGTCTCCGGCCTGGACCAACCTTCCGCAGGACTCGTCCAGCACGTCCGGCCCAGCCGTGGCATCGGTGGCCACCGCGGGCAGGCCGCAGGCCATCGCCTCCAGCAGAACCAGCCCGAAGCCTTCGAAGAACGATGGGAATAAAAACACGTCGGCCGCCCGATATCTCTCGCGCAACGCCTCGCTGGAGCATGGCGGAAGGCAGGTGACGCCGGGCGGCAAGCTCCCGCGCTTCTCCGGCGCCAATTGCCAAGGCCCCACGAGCTCGAGCTCGGCGTCGCGTAAACCGGCCGCCTCCCACGCCGCCAGGAGGCCGGGAATGCCTTTGCGGATCGATAGCTGGCCCGCGCAAATGAAGCGCAACGCCTTATCTGTCCTCTTTTCCGGATCCGGACACCAGAATTCAAGATCGACGCCGTAGGGCGCCCGAGCCGTCTTCTTGCCGGGATGAAACGAGAGAATCGTCCGCTCGACGAAGCTGCCCGGGACCAGGACCAAGTCGGCCAGCTCCATCTCGCGCCGCTTCTGTTCCGGCCGTGAAAAACGGCCGGGCAGGCGCGCCTCCGCGGGGAGCCAATCGGCGTGCCGGCCCAGGAGGTCGGCCTGCGTCTGCTCCCACGCGGGGTAGTACCCGATCGGCATATCGTAAAGGCACGCCTTACCCAGGCGCTTGGCCTCCGCAAACTGGGTCAAGGAGCAGTCCTCGTAAGAGTGGACGGCCGTCACGGCCGGCCGCCGGCACTCGCGCCCCATCGTCTCCATGAGCCAATCATTAGCCTCGTAAGACAACCCCTCGTCGCCCCGGCCGAAGGCCCGGATCGCCAGACGGCGAAGCTCCCCCCATCGTCCCTGGATCTTCGGCGCGCTCGCCAGGGGAGGAAAATGACGCCGGGCGAATCGCCGTCCGAGAGGACCGGCATTCTCGAGAAGCCCGACGACTTGCCGGGAGGGCATCCACGGCACGCAGAACGCGTCGAGGCGTCCTTTCTCGAAATGGGCCAGGGCCGCATGGTGAGAAAACGGGCCCCCGCTGGGATGACCGAAGAGGACGCTCATGCCGCCACGGCCGCCGGTTTGAGACAGGCGTCGAAGAGTTCCACGTGGCGGCGCGCCATGGCCGGGGCCAAGTACGGCTCGAGGACTTCCCGGCGATTGATGATTCGCCGTTGCGCGGCATCCTGGAGGAAAGCCTCGATGACGCGCGACGCTTCCTCCACGGACATTTCATCCGCCCCCCCAAACCGGAGGGCGCGTCCCAACTCGGGATTATCCCGACAGAAGGCATAGGCCGGGCCGTCCTGGCGCAACGACGCGAGCAGCGGCTTGCCGGACAAAGCGTAACCGAATAACTTGGACGGCATATACCCCGAGTCGTCGACGCCGAGGATCAAGGCCCCGTCGCTCTCGAGAAGCAATTCCAAGGAGCGCCGGTAGGAAACCCGCTCCGGATTTTCCTCGACCAGGTCACCGACCCCCGCTTCCCATGCCGCTGCTTCCAGCGCTTTTGGTTTACCGGGTTTCCAATCGTACGTTGTGCCGAACAAGCGGACCCGCACCCGGTCCACCAGAGAATGATTTCGTTTGCGCAGTGAAGCCAGGGCGCGGCAAAGCAGCGAAAAAGACCGGACCATGATCGGTCCGCCCGCTCCAACGTAATGGAGCCGGATGTCCCGGGATTCGCCCCGGTCCGGCGGCCGGGCCATCCTGGCCGCCTCGACGAGGTCCGACGCCAGTGCGCCGAAGGGAATGACGGCGTGGCGGGCGGACGCCAGCCAACCGGGATTCAAGCTTTCGTAGCGCAGCTTCATCGCCTCGAGATACGCCGGAGACACCGCCACGAGGCCGGCCGCATTGACCACCGCCGATCGCTCCATGCGGGCGTGCACCGCCCCGGCAACTCGCGCACGCCAGCCCTTGGGCCCCGAGGCGGAATCCGATCGCACCCACGGATCATGCAAATCGAGGACGTAAGGCACTCCGAACTTTTTCTTCCAGCGCTCACCGAGCGGAAGATAGCTGAAGGTGGTGGTCGAGAAATAGACCAGATCGAAGCGGCCGGATTTCAGAAGCGCCCGCGCTCGCATATCCATGGGACGGAGCGTCCTCCAAGCCGGAGAACGCGAGCCGATCAGCTCGAATGCGGTGCGCAGCAGCGAGCCGGCCTCATGAACCATTTCGATCGCGGGGAAAAAACCCGCGTGGTCGGGCTCCAGCGCGTCCGTCCTGATTTCGCCTGCGGCGGGCGCAAGCACTTCCACCTCCCAGCCGAGCGCCGCGAGCTCCCACGACAGCATGCGGGCGCGCTGCATGTCGGCCAGCATGGCCGGCCGATAGCTGCTCGTGATCAAGAGAACGCGGCGCATCAGGCTCCGGCCCCCGCGCCGGCTGAGGTCGGCAGGCGCATTCCGAGCTCGTCGGCCATGAGCTGAAATCGGTGAGTCCACGTATGGTTGTTCAATGCGCGCCGTCGGCCCGCCTCGGCGATGCGCGCCCGCTCGTCGGGACGAGCCAAATAATGGCGGCAGCGTTCCTGGACATCCTGGGCCGTCTCCCAGACAGCGATTTCCCGACCGATCTCGAAATACCTCGACAGCTCAGGGCAGTTCTGGGTAAGGTAAAATCCTCCCATCATCGGGATCTCGAATTCACGGAGGCGGATCATGCGGGGATATTCGCTCGCCGCATCGAGCCCGATCTGGGTGAAGCCGAGGTTGATGGCCGCCCCTCGCACGAGCGGTACGATTTGATCATCGCCGTACGTTCCTTGGATCACACCCGGGGGAAAGGCGTCCGAGCGAACGGCGTCCCTTTCGGCCGGAAGCAGCCTGCGGGCCAATTGGCCGACCAGCTGCGGCCCTTCCTCGAGAAGGCGGGGAAGCATGTACGCCCGGATATCATGCGCGGTCTTACGCCACCCGCCGGGCGTCTTCGGCCATGAGCCGGTACGGTCCCAGTTGTGACCGAAAATTCGTAAAGGTAGCCCGGCCTCGGCCATGCCGCGCAGCACTCGTTGCCGGTAGGGCCAAGGCGAACCGGTGAAGAGCACGCCTTCATAAGCTATGGGCGGAGCATTCCATTCCTCCTTCGTCGGCGGGATCGCCGCGAAGCCGAAGTTCAGCAGGCGAACGCCCCGTTTTCGATAATAGTCCGCGTGGTCTTGCGATCCGAGGCAGATCAGGTCCACGAACCGGCTGGAACGGATGACCTTGTACCACTGGGCCAGCATGTCGGCCTGGTACAAGACGAGCTTGGCGCCGAGACTCTTGAAATGGGCCAAAGTCTCGTTTTCCAATACGTCGTCGAGGGCAACCATGAAGACGAGATCGAGCCCCCCCCGCGCGTCGATCTCCGAGGCCGCCCTGCGCCACCGAGCGTTGCGCTCGCGGTGTGTCCGTTCGCCCGCGGCGTCCCAACCCCGCCCCATATTCGTCCCATAGTGCTCGACGGTCACTTCCGCGCCCGTCATGCGCCAGCCACGGACCAAATGCGAGTTCATCCACGCCGTGTCGCAGGTCAACAGCAAAATACGCTGAATGGTCTTCGTGTTAGCCATCACGATTTCACGGCCGTGACATACAGGGAAAACGGCACAGGCGGGTTGGGGCGCGCCAGCCAAACGGACGCGAGCGCCGGGGCGAGGAACGGCAAAGCGAACGCGTCGCCGAAACGGACGCCGATGGCGCGAAGCATCTGGTCGGCCAGGTACAGCGGCCTCGGCCCGATTCCCACCACGCGCTCAATACGGAAACCTGCCGGCTCGAGCAGGGCGCGATAATCCGCTTCGGTGTAGCCGGCCCGCACATGCCCGCCCTTTTCGTCGCGGTCCAAGACCTCGATTTGATGACGCGGATGCAGGCTATAAGGGCAGCACAAATGAAGCACTCCTCCCGGACGAAGAAGGCGATGGAATTCCCGAACGACCATCGCATCCTGGTGAAGATGCTCCAACACCTCGAAACAAATGATCTCATCGAACCGGCGGGTTTCCTTCACGAGCTCATAGAGGTTCGCGGTCTCGAAGCTCAGGCGGGACGGATCGGCCTTGCGATAGCCGACCAGGAAATCCCGAGCCTTCTCAACCTGCCGCTCATCGAAATTCAGGGCCACGACCTTGGCTCCGGACTGGTAGGCCAGCCATGAGAAATAGCCGTTGCCGCTGCCCGCGTCGAGCACGTCCCGCGGACCGGATTTCCAATATCGCCTCAGCCACGCCCGATTGCGCGAGTGGAGGTCGAGCCCCGGATAGATGATCCGGCGAAGAAAATGGCGGATATTCTGAGGCAGCATGGTCATCGTACCCGCAAGAACATCGAGACCACGTCTTGGAATCCGAGCCAGCCGAGAGCGCCTTTGATGCAGTCCTTCCAGAGAACGTCTTGCGGATACGAGAAATGCTGATAACCGCGGATGTCCAGCACCTCCAAGTCCAAATCCGAAGCCAGCCGTCTCAGATCGGACGTCCGGAAGTATGTCACGTGGTCCACGTTGTAATAATGCCAGCGCCGTCCCTTCAGCCGCGACTCCCACCCTCCGACATGCGGCACCTCGATGACGATCAAAGCCCCGGGCTTCGCCAAGGCCTTCACGCTCGCCAGGACCTCTTTCGGGTTCGGCACGTGCTCCAGCACATGATACAGCGCCAGGACGTCGAATCGCTCGGGAGAGGACGCTAAATCCGTGGTCAGCCCGACGCGCCATGCCGTTTGCGGGAAATGCGCTTGGAGGTGCGAGATGCGTTGAGGCTTCATATCGAGGCCGACGGACTCAAATCCCTTTTCCTGCAGACCGAGCGCGAGCTCTCCCCATCCGCAGCCGATATCAAGAGCGCGTCCAGGAGCCTGCTTGTACCGGAGTATATCCCGGACCCGGCGCCGGATATGCGGCAACCCAGGCTCGATATTCCCGCTCCGCGGCTCATCATGTATGAACTGGGCGTCGCGAGGGTAGGAAGGTGCCGCTGTGTTCACAAAGCGAAATCCGCAGTCACGGCATTGAAGAACCGCGAAAGTCGGCCAGGCGGCGTAATCACGGGCCTCCAGGGACGAGCAGAGCGGACAATTCATCGTGGGGGCGGCCTCACCGATCAATCCGGGACCGCCCAGATGTCGGCGCAGGAAGGCCAATCGCCCGGCTTCACGGCTTCGGCCCAACTGCGGCCGATCGCGAACAGCCGGTACCGGTGCCTCTCGAAAAATTTAGACAGCAGCTCCGCGTCGCCGCCGCCGCGAGCAGCGTACTCCGTGTTGAACTCAAAGACGATATGCGGCCTGAAGCTGGCGATAGTCTTTTCCGCTCCTTGGAGCACCGGCCATTCGAAGCCTTCCACGTCGATTTTCATCAGATCGAGCCGCTCGATGCGCGCCGCGCCGCAGACGGCGTCGACGCTCCGTGTCTCGACGCGAATGATCTCCTGACGATTAGCCGCTCCGCCGGGAGCCATGTGGCCGTCGCCGGAGCCGGCGGAGTCGGCGGAGGGCCCCCAGAACTCGACGGCCCCCTCCCGCTCGGCGACGGCGTAAGGGCTGATCTCGACTCGAGGGAAACGATTGAGCCTCAGATTACCCTCCAGACGTCGTCGCACGGAGGGATTCGCTTCGGCCGCGAGAACGCGCCCGGTTTCGCCCACGG
>JAHFCD010000124.1 GCA_023249695.1 Elusimicrobiota bacterium | reverse complement strand
TGTCGAAATGGCGCTTCATGGTCATCCGAATCTCCCCGTGATGTAGTCTTCGGTGCGCTTGTCGGCGGGCTTGGTGAACATCTGCCTTGTCAGGCCGTATTCGACCATTTCGCCCATCAGCATGAACACGGTATATTCCGAGACCCGGGCCGCCTGCTGCATGTTGTGCGTGACGATGACGACCGTGAGCTGCTCTTTGATCTGGAGCAGAAGCTCCTCGATGCGCCCGGTCGCGATCGGATCGAGCGCGGAGCAGGGCTCGTCGAGCAGGAGCACCCGAGGCTCGACGGCCAGCGCGCGCGCGATGCACAGGCGCTGCTGCTGGCCGCCGGAGAGGCCGACGCCGGGGGCGTCGAGCTTGTCCTTGACCTCGTCCCAGAGGGCCGCGCGCCGCAGAGATTTCTCCACGGTCTCGGCCAGAACGGCGCGATCGCGCACGCCGTTGAGCACGAGGCCCGCCGCCACGTTCTGCGCGATGGTCATCGTCGGGAAGGGATTCGGGCGCTGGAACACCATGCCGACCTCGCGGCGCAGGAGCACCGGGTCGATCTCGAGCGCGTTGCGGCCGCCGAGCAGAATCTCGCCGTCGCAGGTCGCGCCGGGGATGGCCTCGTGCATGCGGTTGAGGCAGCGGATCAAGGTGGACTTGCCGCAGCCAGAGGGGCCGATGATCGCCGTCACCGTCTTCTCGCGCACCTCGAGATTGACGCCCTTGAGGACGGGAGCCGCTCCGTAGCCGGCGCGCAGATCGCGCACCGAGATCACGATCGCGGCGCCGGCATCTTGCGGCGCCGATCCTTCTTTCATAGCCGGCAGAGGCATCGGTCTCATCAGGTCCATAGCGGGTGCCATCTCAGTGCGAGGTTCCAGTCGAGGGTCTCAGCCAGACGCGCGCGGTCACGTTGACCAGGAGCACGAAGGCCATCAGGATCAACGCGGCCGCCCACGCCTGGTTGTGCCAGTCCTCATAAGGCGAGATCGCGTAGGTGAAGATCGTGTGGGGCAAGGTCGCGATCGGGTTGAGCCAGCCGTTGTCGGAGAACCGGTTGCCGAACGCGGTGAAGATCAGAGGCGCGGTCTCGCCCGCGACGCGGGCAAGCGCCAACAGCGCGCCGGTCAGGATGCCCCGCCCGGCCGTGGGCAGGATCACGAACAAGGTGACCTTCCAGCGCGGGACGCCGAGCGCGAGCGCCGCTTCCCTGATCGTTCCAGGAACAAGCCGCAGGAATTCCTCGGTGTTGCGCAGCACGATCGGCACCATGATGAAAGCGAGCGCGACCGAGCCCGACAGCGCGGAAAACTTCTTCATCGGGTGCACGATCAGCGCGTAGGCGAAGAGGCCGACGACGATCGAAGGGACGCCGTTCATCACGTCGGCGGCGTAGCGCACGGCGAAGGCATACTTGCCGCGGCCGTATTCGGCGAGATACACCCCGCCTAAAACTCCGACGGGGATGCCGAGCAGGCCGGCGAGACCGACGACCTTCACGGAGCCGACGATCGAGTTCGCGATACCGCCGCCGCGCTCGCCGACGGGCTTCGGGAGATTCGTCAGGAAGGCCCAGCTGATGGAGGAAGCGCCCTTCCAGGCGATGTAGCCGAGGATCGCGAGCAAGGTCCCGGAGGCGACCGCCGCGCACACCGCGGTCAGCGCGAACATCAGCGCGTTGACCTTCTTGCGGCGGGCATAGACCGCTTCATTCATTTGCGCGTCCCCAGCTTGTACAGCATCAGGCGCGCCGCGCCGTTGACGACGATGGTCACGGCCATCAAGGTCAGCCCGATCGCGACGAGGGCGGACAGGTGCGCGTCGCTCGCCGCCTCGGCCAGCTCGTTGGCGATGACGGCGGCCATGCTGTAGCCCGGATCGAGCAACGACGCGGAGATCTTCGGCGTATTGCCGATCACCATCGTGACCGCCATCGTCTCGCCGAGCGCGCGCCCCAGAGAGAGGAACACCGCGCCGATGATGCCCGAGCGCGCGAAGGGCAGGCTCACGCCGCGCACGACCTCCCACCTCGTGGCGCCGAGCGCGTACATCGCTTCCTTGAGGGGGCGGGGCACGGTGAGCAGCACCTCGCGCGTGATCGTCGTGATGTAGGGCAGGATCATGAAAGCGAGGATGAGCCCGGCGGTCAGCATGCCGACGCCGTACGGCGATCCCAGCGCGCGCATGAAGGGGACGAGGAGGAAGATGCCCATGAGGCCGAGGATGACGCTCGGCACGGCGGCGAGCAATTCGATGGCGAACATGAGGATCTCGGCCAGACGCTTCGGCGCGAGCTCGGTCAAGAAGACGGCCGCGCCGACGCCGAGGGGGACGGCGATGAGCAAGGCGAGGAAGGAGGAAACGGCGGTGCCGTAGAGAAAGGGAAGTGCGCCGAACACGTCGGCCACGGGATCCCAGGTGGACGTCCACAGGAAGGTCAGCCCGAAGGTCTTCCAGGTGGCGGCGGACTCGCGCGCGAGCTGCCAGGCGAGCGCCGCGGCCGCGACAAGGATGATCCCGGCGAAGCCGGCGATGACGCGGCGAAAAAGGCGGTCCCCGGCTCTCTCGCGAGAGCCGGGGACCTTGCGGGCGCGGTCGAGGACCGCGGTGACCATCCTATTTAATGACCTCGATGGTCTTGGCGACCATGGCGTTGACCGAGGCGGGAAGCGGAGCGTAGCCGAGGGCGCTCGCCATCCCCTGACCGTCCTTGAGCATCCACTTCAGGAAGTCCTTGAGCACCGAGCCTTTGTCGCCCGTGTTCTTCTCGTAGATCAGCAGCCAGGTGAAGGTCGAGATCGGATACGCCGCCTCGCCGTCCGCGTCCGTGATGGATACGCGGTAGTCCTTCGGCATCTTCGTGCCCGCCGCGGCGGCGCTCACGCCGTCGATGGAAGCCTTCACGAACTTGCCGGCCTTGTTCTGGACCGACGCGAACGAGATGTCGTTCTGCTTCGCGTAGATCAGCTCCACGTAGCCGAGCGCGTTCGGGGTCTGCTTGACGAGCCCCGCGACGCCCTCGTTGCCCTTGCCGCCGAGGCCCACCGGCCAGTTCACCGCCGTCGCGGTGCCGACCTTCTTCTTCCACTCGGCGCTGACCTTGGAGAGGTAGTCGACGAAACAGTAGGTCGTGCCGGACCCGTCGGAACGATGGACCACGGTGATGGCCGCGTCGGGCAAGGTCACGCCGGGGTTCAGCTTGGCGATCGCCGCGTCCGTCCAGCGCGTGATTTTTCCGAGGAAAATATCCGCGAGGATGGGGCCCGACAGCTTGAGATCCTCGATGCCCTTGAGGTTGTAGGCGGGCACCACGGCGCCGAGCACCGCGGGGATATGGAGAATCTTGCCGTCCACTTTAAACTGCTGCTGGTTGGTCATCGGGCCGTCCGTGGCGCCGAAATCCACCGTGCGCTCGGTGACCTGGCGGATGCCGCCGCCGGAGCCGATCGACTGGTAGTTGATCTGAAGATCGGGCTTCACCTTGTGGTACTCGTCGAACCACTTGGAGTAGATCGGATACGGGAACGTCGCGCCGGCCCCGTTCAGGGTCTTCATCTCGGCCGCGGCGGGGGCCGCGAGCAGGACGACGGCGGCGATAAGGCTCAGGGTGCGGTTCATGTCGGTCTCCGTGAGATCATGTTATCGGTCCAATGTGACGAACGCGTGACGGGGCCGTTAGGCCCGCATGACGCGATCTAGAACTTGATCGACATGTCGATCTGCAGGCGGTTGATCGCCTTGTCGAGGTTCGTCGTCGCCGTCGGGCTCGTCACGCCGGCGACCGTCGGGAAGCTGCGGTCGAGGGCATCCGTCACGAAGCCCTTCACCTTCAGCACCATCCAGTCGCGCGGCGCGTAGGCGATCCAGCCGATGTGACCGACCCGGTTCGTCCCGCCGTCGCCGAAGTCCGAGTCCGCGACGTCCGCCACCGTGGAGTCGATCTGGGAGTACTTTTTGAAGTAACCGGCCTCCCACTGGCCCTTCGCCTTGGCGGAACCGACGATCAGGCCGGCTTGATAGCCGTCCCGCCCGACCGGGCCCTGGATGAGGTCGTTATGCCGGGCGCTGAAGTTGCGGATCATCGTGCCCTGGAAGTTCAGCGGGATCTTGCCGATCCATGAGGTCAGCTGCGCCGTGACCTCGCCGACGCCGAACTGGGAGACGAGGCGGCCGGTCGCGTTCGAGCGCCGATTGCCGTCCTGAACCGTCGTCTGCCCGAAGTCGGAGCGGTTCTCGTCGCTCCACTTGTGGTAGGCGCCGGCGAAGCGCAGGCGGCTGTCGAGCGGCAAGGTCTTCTCGATTCCGAGCTGCTGCGCGAACACCCACTGGTTCTTGCCCGAGTTCGAGTCCTCGTCCGTCACGGCCTGCAGGCCGTTGGCGAACACCGACAGCTCCGGCCCCGGGAACACCCACTCGACGCTTTCGCCGAAGCCTTCTGGGTTGAAGTCGTCGTCCCAGACGATGTCGGACGAGTAGGTGCGCCACAGGGGGTTGATCATGCGGCCGCCGCTCACGGCGGTCGTCGCGTCGTCGTTGAGCGTCGGCTTCCACTTGAGGTACATGAGATCGAGCCAGATCTGCTTCTGGCCGCCGAGGTTGTCGTAGCTCTGGTTGGTGGAGACCTGCTCGCCGGTGCCGGAGCCGAGGCGGATCGTCGCGGTCAAGTTCTCGGGCAGCTCGATCTCGGGGCCGAAGCGCAGGCGGTAGCGCAGGCGGCCGCGGTTGACCTGCGAGGTGCCGCGCTTGGCGCTGACGTCGTCGCGCAGACGGAGGTCGCCGCCAAATTTCATGGATTGGATGGTGTCCGAGAGCTTGAGCTTGTCGAGCTGCGCGGACGCGGGAACGGCCGTGAGAGCGAGTAGACCGGCGAGAAAGGCGAATGTAGGTTTCATGATGAGAATGTAACGCATCCATGAATGGATGTCCGTAATGGGTCGGTCAACTCCGCGTGACGAACGCGTGACGCCACGCCCAACGATTATGGGCTGCGCACAGCTGGCGGACGTTTCCGGGATCATCGGAGCGTCCGCCGCGCGACCACGGCACGATATGATCGAACTGAAGGAACCGCCGCTCCCCGCAGCGAGCGCCCTCACGAGAGACAGAGGCGCAGCGATTCCCATCTCGCTCCCGGACCTTGCGCAGCACCCACTCGGGAATCCGCCGCGTTTGCTCCCCAGGCGCGCGCGGCGCGCAATCCGGACGAGCTTTTCGGCGCGTCGGGTCCACGGCATCGAGCAGAGAATCGAGGGCGGCCTCAACGATCGACTCCAGATCACCCATCGGGAACTTATGCGCCAGCAGCTCCCGCGCCCGCGTCAGCTTCGCCTCCGCGCCTTCGCCCAGCGTGAAGATATGTTCGGTGCGAAATTTAAGAGCAAGATCGATGGGCAACGGCATTTCGGACTGAGCACCCGGCTCCGACAAAACCTCCAAGCCTCCGAAAATCGCTTTCTTCTCCACAACCGCGATCACCCGCGTCCTCTCGGGAGGGGACGCCGGCACCGGGCTGAGCGCGGCCGCCATTCGTTTGAGCTGATCCATCGACGCGCCTTCGGCGCGCGCCAGGATAGCCGCGTGATTTTCTGGGGTCAGGTGCTCACGCAGCAGCAAGATTCCAGTCAGGTGGATTTTACCAGTGCGAAGAAGCTCGAGTATTATGGGGAAATCACGGCTCGCTTTCGCGGCCGCTATGCGCCGGTAGGCGGTCCGCTCGCAATAACCGAGCATTTGCGTGCAGTAGACAAAGAGGGATGGGAAAGCCCTTGGAAGCACCGCACGGCGTGCATGCAGCTCGCCGAGAATCATCAGGGTTTCGGCAAGATGCGCGCGCTCTCCGATCGTCTGCGCCTCGAGACGATGAAAAAGCTCGTCATCCGTCGATTCGGCGCAGCGTCGCAGCATTTCGGTGATTAGGTCCATACTACTAGACGATTGGACCCCCGAAAAAGTTGCATCAACCTGCCAAAGTGGCAGGTAAAAAATTAAGCTGTTTTTAACGAAAAGAAGAACGTCGACCCGCCCGGCTGGCGGCTCTCGACCCAGACCCGTCCGCCCTGCGCCTCGACCAGGTGCTTGACGATGGCCAGCCCGAGGCCCGTGCCGCCGGCATCGCGCGAGCGGCTCTTGTCCACGCGGTAGAAGCGCTCAAAGACCCGGGCGAGATCGGTCTCGGGAATGCCCACGCCGGTGTCGCGCACGGACACGACGACATCGGCGCCCTTTGTCTGCAGTGCGATCTCGATGCAGCCGCCGGATTCGGTGTACTTGATCGCATTGTCGATGAGGTTCGCCAGGACCTGGCGCACCTGCTCGGCGTCGGCGAGCGCGATCGACACGCCGGAGGAGGCCGCGGCCAAGGTCACGCCCCGTTCCGCGGCGGCGGGAGCGAAATGACGGGAGACATCGACCGCGAGCGCCCGCAAGTCGGTCGCAGCGAGTTTCGGCTGGCGGTGGCCGGACTCTATTGAGGAAAGGTGGAGGAGATCGTCCACGAGCTGGGAGAGATGGACGGCCTGTTCCTCGATCGTCGCCAAAAAGCCGAGGCGGTTCTCCTTGTCGTCGATCGCGCCTTCCCGCAGGGTCTCGGCGAAGCCCTTGATCGAGGCGAGCGGCGTTCTCAGCTCATGGCTGACGTTGGCCACGAAGTCCCGGCGCACTTGCTCGAGGCGGCGCAGGCGCGTGATGTCGTGGAGAACGACGAGCGCGCCGGCCGGGCGCCCCTCCTGGGTCAGAGGCGCCGCGTGCGCATCGAACACGAGCTCCTCCGGAGAGAACAGGCGCAGCTCGCGCGCCGCGGGCCGCCCGCCG
>JAHFCD010000123.1 GCA_023249695.1 Elusimicrobiota bacterium | reverse complement strand
CCTCCGCGCAAGTCGTCGGCGAGGCCGCCTCCGCGGGCTCGGCCTCCTCGGCGCCCGGCGCGAGCGTCCTGTCGCAGGTTCCGGGGGGAGTTTCCCTGCCCGCGTTGAATCCGTCCGTCGGGCCGGGGGCGCTGGGATCGCCGTTGTCGGCTCCCGCGGCGTCGCCCGCGCCCGGAGCGCCGCTCGCGGCGCTGGCGCCGTCCTTGATCGTCCCGATCGATCCGAAGACCATGCCCGACAAAAGGAGGGACTACACCTCCGCTGAGTGGGGTCAGCTCGTGGAAGGCGCCAAGGACCCGGGCACCAAGGCCGTCCTCAACTCGAAGCCCGGCGACAACCCCGCCGATCCGCAGCTGATGGTGAAGATGACCAACGGCGAGAGCGTCAAGGGCGCGTTTCGCGGCCTGGCCGACGGCAAGATGATATTCCAGACGGGCGGCAAGTTCGTCGGCCTCAAGATGGACGGAGGCGACATCGCCGAGGTGCGCCGGCGCGTCGACGTGATGTTCGACGGCGCGAACCTCCGGCCCGCCGAGGTCGTCGTGCACGAGCGCCTCCCCGTGGCCGACCCGTTCAAGGACCTCGCGCGCTACCAGGGGCGGATGGCGGACATCGACATGCGCGACCTCGACGACCTGAAGTGGTCGGCGCAGACCGTCTCGGGCCGGATCGTCAAGGTCGACGGCGACGAGCTCGAGCTGGACGGGCCGAGGGGACGGTTCCACATTTCCCGCGAGTTCCACCGGGTGGACAAGGTGGCGCTGCGCACGGAGCATTACTCGTCGAAGGACAAGATCTCGTCCGTCTCGGCGGTGGAGGGGAAGATCCCCAACGGCGGCCCCGTCGAGATCGTCCTTCACGGTGGCAAGACCGTGGCGGGCCGCTTCTTCGGCGTGCGTCGCGACGCCGAGGGCGATTATGTCCTCATCGAGGTCGCGGCGTCGGGCGGCACGCGCTTTCGCGCTTATCGCGACTTCTACGATCTTCGCACGCCGGGCTACGGCAAGGACGCGCTGCTTTCGGGCTCCGAGCTGATCTACGCCGCCCCCGATAAATAGAAGACGGGCGCCGGTTGCCCGCGAGAACCTGGGGTAAGGCCCCGCGGATCGGCGCCCGTCGAATCGGTTACTGCAGCTTGCCGGCGTCGATCATGCCCATGCCCTGCAAGGTCGAGGCGTGTCCCGGCAGCGGCGTGGCCGCGCGCTTGAGCATCGCGCGCACGGCGGCGGGAGTCGACGCGCCGCGGGCCACCGCGAGCGCCGCCAGGCCGGCGACGTGCGGAGTCGCCATCGAGGTGCCGGAGAGCTCCTCCCAGCCGCCGCCCATCTTGACCGACTTCACGTCGACGCCGGGCGCGATGAAATCCACCTCGGGGCCGCGGCTAGAGAAATCGGCCACGCCGTCCTTGACGTCGGAGGCGGCGACGGCGATGGTCTCCGGGTAGCTCGCGGGAAAGCCGACGGGGCCGCCGGAGTTGCCGGCCGCGGCGACGATGGTGAGGCCGGCTTTGCTCGCGGCCGCGACGGCGCGCTTGAGCGCCTCGCTCCCCTCGTCGGCGCCGAGGCTCATGTTCGCGACCTTGATGCCTTTCTTCGCGGCCCACTCGATGCCGGCGATGACGCTCGAGAAGCCGCCGTTGCCTTCGGAGTCGAGGACCTTCACCGCGTAGAGCTTGGCGAGCGGAGCCACCCCGACGACGCCCTTGCCGTCGCGCCGGCCGGCGATCGTGCCGGCGACGTGCGAGCCGTGGCCCTGGTCGTCGTCCCACGCGTCCGGCTTTTTCGGGTCGAGCGCGTTGAAGCCGCCGATGACGACCCCCGCGAGGTCCGGGTGAGACCGGGTGATGCCGGTGTCGATGATCGCGATGGCCGCGCCCTCGCCCTGGCCGCGGGTCGAGGTCCAGGAGGCGGCGGCGTTCACGCGGCGGATGCCCCAGGGCTGCTCGGGATCGGCGACCGCGACGGGCTTGAGGCCGTTGATCTTCTTGAGGATGTCGCGGGCGACGTCGCCGAACTCGAACTGGGCCGCCGGGACGGGCGGGGCGGCGGTCACCGCCTTGAGCCAGTTGATCTTCTTGTCGGTCTCCACGAGGTCGACCTTGAAGGTCGCCTTGAGCTTGGCGGTCGCGCCGTCCGCCTTGAAGGCCGGCAGCTCGATGACGATCGCGTTGATCGAGGGCAGCTCGCGCACGACCGAGCAGCCGACGCTTTGCGCGAGCTTGCGGCATTCGGCGGTCGTCACCTCCGGCTTGCAGGCCACGATCTTCTGGATGGTCTCGCCGGCGTCGAGCGGGCAGAACTGCGCCCGGGCGGTGGAGGCGAGGAGAGCGGAGAGGATCACGAGGGGGAGGCGGAAGGGGCTCATGGACCTAATGTTAACCGGGTCCTTCGGCCTATGGTTGGGCCATGAGGCCTATGCTCCTCTGGGCCTAAAGGCCCAGATCGGGAAACGGGCGACCTAGACCAAATGCCTTCGCGCGCTTCCCCGTACGGCCCAGACCGGGAGAGCCGGTTCCGGTTACAATAACGATAGACGCCCGACCAGCTGTAGGGAGAAAACCTCGCATGGCCCGACGCCTCAACCGCCTCGTTTCGATCGTGCTGTCCGCCGCGCTCGTCCTGCTGTCCGCCGGATTCGACGCGCAGCAAGCCGCCGCCCAGACCATCACCGGCCGCGCCGTGCCCGCGACCGCGATCCCCTCGCTGGGAGCGGGCATCGGCAACGCGCCCATGCCCTCGATGGCGATGCCCGTTCTTTCTCTGGCCGCGCCGGCGTTGTCCGCGCCCGCCGCCTTGACGTCCGCTCCGCGCCTCGCGGCGCCGGTCGCGCTGACGCCGGTCGCGCCCGCCGCGGCGATCGCCGCGAAGGTGCTCGCCGCCGCGCCGGCCCTCCTGACACTGGCCAAGCCCGAGACCGGCGGCTCCGCCGCCTCCGTCGCGGGCCGCGATCTCGAGAACATACTGACCGGCGTTCAGTCCGCCAAGATCTCCGGCGAGATCGCCGACGCCGTCGCCGCCGTTCCGTCGGCGCTGGCCAGCGATTCGCCGAAGGCGAATCGGCTCTCCGCGCCCTCGGCCGCTCCGGAAGCCCCTCAGGCGCCGGTCGTGCCCGCCGCCGCTCCGAAGGCCGACGCCCCCAAGACGGTCGAGAGCGCCTCCTCTTATAGCTTCCACCGCCTGGCCCTGAAGACGATCGCCGCCGTGACCGGCGCCGTCTTCTCCCTGCCCCAGGCCGGCGCCGCGCTGACCGCCAAGATCATCGCGTCGGCCGCCGACAAGCAGCTCGTCATCTCGGATTTCGACGACACCCTCGCCGGCTACAACGAGGTCCTGCCCGCCCAGAAGGTCGCGGCGATCCGCGCCATCCGCGCGGCCGGCAAGCACTTCGCCGTCGTCAGCGACCGCGGCGACGAAAAGCGCCCGGGCTCGACCCAGCTCACCGTGTTCGAGTCGCTCGCCAGCCTTCCCGCCGACGTGACCGAGGGCATGTACGTCGCCGCCAACAGCGGCGGCAAGCTGTACCGCTTCCAGGGCGGCGTGCCCGTCAAGATTCACGAGGCCACCCCGCTCGAGGCCGCCAAGCTCGACGGCGCCAAGGCCGCGGCGGCCGCGACGCTCGCGCGCCTCTCCGAGATCGGCGTCGAGCCGCATCCCGGCGACGCGGTCAACCCGAAGGAGTCGTACAACACCTACGGCTACGCGATGATGATCAAGGCCGGCACGGACCAGGCCAAGACGAAGAAGGCCGCCGACATCCTGCGCGAGGAGCTCGCCAAGCAGGGGCTCGATTTCGAGGTCTCCGGCCGCGTGCCGAAGGACATCAAGAACCCCTCGTACGTGACCTTCTCGATCATCACGAAGGCCGAGTCGACCGCCTTGATCGCCAAGCATCTGGATCTGACGGCCGCCGAGACGCTCGTCATCGGCGACATGATGTACGTGCCGCGCGCGGCGAAGAAGGCCTCGTGGCTGACCCGCGCGGGCCTGAAGCTCAGCGGCCTGGAGATCGGCGAGACCGGAAACGAGACCGACCGCAACATGTCCAAGGGCCTGCCCGGCGTCCTGGCGCTCGGCGTGGGCCGCAAGATGGACCCGCGCATCCCCAACGGCTGGAACCTCGCGGGCCACGGCCCGGAGGTCACGCAGAAGGTGCTCGAGTCCGTCGCGTCGAAGGCGCGCCGCGTGTCCGGCGGAGACAAGACCGACCGCGTCGAGACCGGCATGCAGCTGGGCATGATCGCCCTGATCGTCGGCCTGGGCGCGCTCGGCTGGTACGCGATGTTCCACGCCTTCGCCGACATCGTCCGCCTGGGCGAAGAGGCCCTGCGCAATTGGCAGAGCTCTCATTTCGGCCAGGATGCCGCCTTCTACCTAGGCGCCACGACCCTCGGCATGGTCGGGATGTTCGGCCACGCCGATCGCGTCCTGCCTAATCCGAACCAGACCTACGCCAAGGCCTTGAAGCAGGCGCGCGACATCGCGCTCGAGCGCGGCGTGAGCGCCGACCAGGTCCGCTTCGTCGAGGCGACCGCCTCGATGCCGGTGCACGACGGCCAGCAGTGGAAGTACACCTTCTCCGTCCCCGGCGCCTTGATCTACGTGGACTTCTCGACCTTCCTCGGCGGCGCCGCGGACTTCCGGGCTCGCGTCTATGAAGGAGCGCTTCCTTCCCAGGCGGCATACCCGGTCTCCATCGAGGGCTTCGCCTCCGTCGTCGCGCTCGATCCCGAGCACGCCCTGCTCCTCCTGAGAAACGAGCTCCCCGGCTTCGGCGCCGGCTCCTCGGTCTCGCTCGCGCTGCGCCCCGCCGCGGACGGCAACGGCGCTCAGATGTCCTACAAGTTCTACGACGACCACGGCAGCATCGGAACCGTCGGCGCCGCCGGCGCCTTCGTCCGGGTGGACTCCGTGTCCGACAAGGCGGCCAAGGCCGCCGCGAAGGCCGCGGTCAGCGCGCCCGCGGGCCTCAAGCACGCGGTCGAGCCCAACGAGCTGTACGCCCTGGCCCTCGAGAACATCACGGCCAAGGCCGCGGCCGCCGGCGTTTCGGCGGACAAGATCAAGTTCCTCTCCGCCGTCCATCAGACGCGAACCTTCAACGGCGCGTGGATCGGCGACGAGTGGCGCTTCTTCTTCGGGTGGGGCGGCGAGAACGGCGGGATCTCGTACATGGTTCCGGCGCGCCGCACGATGATCACCGAAACGATGATGGACGCCTTCGAGCCGGAGTCCAACGGCGTGATCACCGCCGAGCACCTGGCCTCGGGCGTCTCCGCCTCCTATTTCAACATGGGCGTCAAGACGACCCCCGACGCGGCGCTGGCCGCCGCCGACGGCGTGACCCGCGTGAGCCTCCTGCCGCGCTCCGAGCCGGTCAGCGGGGACAAGGACCTCTGGTACTCGCTGCAGAATTCCCGCGACGAGCTCGCCGCGGTCAACGCCCGCACCGGCGAGGTCCGCAAGGCCGAGCCCAAGGCTCCCGCCGCCTCGCCGCTGAAGGCCTTCCTGGCCTGGCTCGGCCTGGCGAGTCTCGTCGCCGTGATCTACGGCGGCTTGTACTGGGCGGGCACGCACGCCCCCGCCGCGGTTCCCCAGGGCCTGCCCGACGGCTACAACGGGCCGATCCCGACGATCGACGAGGTCTTCCGCGGCATGGGGGGAATCCTCGGCCTCGGCGTTCTCGCCGGAACGCTCCGCGGCGCGAAGAAGCCCAAGGTCACCGACGCGGACATCGCCGCCTCGGCGAAGTCCGTCGTCTCCTCGAAGGGCGGCATCTGGTCGCAGACCGAGTACAACATGGGCTACTACAACACGCTCGAGAGCCTCAAGGCGCGCGGCGCCACCAAGGCCCAGATCGCGCTGTACGAGAAGCTCTGCGCCGAAGCCCCGGTCATCGGCGGCCGCTTCAACCCCTGGTCGGGCGACTGATCGCTTCCGGCGAAATGAATCCCCCGGCTCGGTTCGTCCGAGCCGGGGGTTTTTTTAGACGGCGGACACCGCCCAATCCCGCTGTTTTCTTAAGAAAAAATCGCTCCCGTTGACCCCGCTCAAGCGCCCCCCGGGCTCGCGCATGCTAGAATACCCTCACATGGCCCAGTCGCTCCTGTCGTGGGGTGCCTTCCTCCTTTATGCCGCGGCCTGCGTGACGGCCGTGGCGTATCTTTTCAATAAGAGCGAGCGCGCGCGGCGGTCGATGCTGTCTTTGCTGGGCTCGGGCCTCACCCTTCACTTGTTCGCCTGGGGCGCCCGGCTCCTGGCGTTCTGGGCCCTCCCGGAGAACCGCTGGTTTCTGCCCGTGAATTCGTTCTTCGGCGCGCTGTCCTACATGGCGCTGGCGCTCGCGGCCGCGTTCTTCTTCATCGAGGCCCGCAAGAAGCTGGGCATCCTCGGGGCGTTCATTCTGCCCTTCGTCGCGGGCAGCCTCGGGATCGCCGTCCTCAAGGCGGACCCGTCGGTCAGCCCGCTCGCGCCGGAGCTGCGCAGCTACTGGCTGAATCTCCATCCGATGATCCTCATGACCGCCTACGCGTTCTTCGCCAACGCCTTCGGCGTCTGCCTGGCCCTGCTGATCCAGGAGCGGCAGATCAAGTCGCGCAAGCCGAGCGAGCTGTGCTACCGGCTGCCCTCGCTCGACGAGCTCGACGCGCTCAACGGCCGGATCATCGCCTTGACGCTCCCGGTGCTCGCGGCGGGGCTGGCGATGGGCGCCGTGTGGGCGTACGAGACCTGGGGCCGCGCCTGGTCCTGGGACCCGAAGGAGACGATGTCCCTGATCACGGCCGGCTTCTACGCCGAGTTCCTG
>JAHFCD010000122.1 GCA_023249695.1 Elusimicrobiota bacterium | reverse complement strand
GATGCGGAGATCGATCCCCTTGAGCACGTCGAGCCGGCCGCCGCCCACGAAGTAGGTTTTCGTGACGCCGCGCAGCTCGATCAGGGGCTCCATGGTTATTTTCCGGAGGGTTTCTTCGGCTTGGGCGCCGCGCCCTGCTGGGCGCCGCTGCGGCCCATGCGGCCCGGGAGCGACGAGAGCGGGCTCGATTCCGGAGCTTTCTGCGCCTGATACTTGCCGGCCGCGACGAGCACCTTGTCGCCTTCGGCAAGCCCGTCGAGGATCTCGATCTGCTCGTCGGTCTCGATGCCGGTCTTCACCTCGCGCGGCTCGGGCTTTCCGCCCTTTTCGTCGGGGGGAAGCGTCACGATGCGCTTGCCGCCGGGGCCTTCCTTGACGGCCGCGGCCGGCAGGAGCAAGGCGGCGTCCTTGCGCTTGACGAGAAAGCTCACGTTCGCGGTCATCTGGGAGCGGAAGAAAGCGGGCACCTTGTCCGGGCGCACCTTCACGCCGTACGTGATCACGTTCGAGACGTTCTTGCCCTCGAAGAGTATGTCGAAGACCTTCCCTTCCACGGGCTGGTCCGGATACGAGTCCAGGCGTATGCGGGCCTTCTGGCCGAGCTTGATCTTCCCGATGTCGGATTCGTCGACCTGCGCGTTGACGATGAGCGTGTCGGCGACGGCGAAGAGCACCTTGCCCGCGTCCACGGCCTGGCCGACGACCACGTCGCGCAGGATGACCTCGCCCGGAAGGGAGGCGAACACGGCGGTGGGCTTGTAGGCGTCCTCCCACTTCTTGACCTGCTCGGGACCTTGCGCTCGGGCCGCGTCCAGGATCGCGGTGCGATCGGTCGAGCTCATCCAGGCCACGATCTGCCCGGTCACGACCTTATCGCCCTCGTCGACGAGCAGCTTCTCGACGCGCCCGCCGACCGGGGGCTTGATCTCGACCCGGTTCTGCGGCGCGACCGAGCCCGTCGCGTCGATCGACTGCTCGATCGAGCCGATGACGGCTTCCACGCGCTTGCCGAGGCCCTCTCGCCCGTTCTTGGAGGCGGCGGTCTTGTACTTCCAGACGCCTCCGCCGACGGCGGCGGCGACGACGACGGCGATCAGGGCGCGCTTCATGTCATTCTCCGAGCGCCCTTCCCAGGGCGCGGTGCCACGCGGTCTCGGCGTCCATGGCCGCGCGTCTCGCCGAGAGGGCCTGCCTCTCGGTGGACACCCGCTCGGACACGATTCCTTCCCAAATTTCGAAGCTCATCAGGCCGGAGCCGTAGCGGATGTCCGCCTCGTCGTTGCGCTGGCGGGCGGCCTCGAGCAGGGCGTCCTGGACGACGACCTGATCGGCGGCGTCGGCGAAGTTGGACCACGCCGTCTCGAGGTCCGACAGCGCGGCCTGGCGCGCGGCGGCCAGGTCGGACTGCGTCCGCTCGTAGCCGAGGCGCGAGGCCTTGGTATTGAGGTAGGCCGCGGCGGGCCCGCCGCCGAACAGCGCGTAGCTCAGCGACGCGCCGGCGCTCCAGCTGTTGGTCCGGTTCGGAAACTCGCTCGGGCCGCCGCGGCTGCGGCTGTAGCTCGCCGACAAGGTGGGCCAGAACACCGCGTTGGCGGAGTCGAGCGACGCCTTCGACGACCGCAGGGAGGCCTCGGCGAGGGCGACGTCGGTGCGCAAGGGAAGGAGGGCGCGGAAGTCCTCGGGACGCGCGGGCGGCGGCGCCGAGGCGAAGGCTCCGGTCGCGACGAAGGCCGTAAAGCCCTCGCGGCCGAGCTGGCGCGCCATGTCGCGCTGGGACGTGCGCTCGTCGCGCTCCGCCGAGACGACGGCGTATTCGGCCTGCAGCGCCTGCGCCTTCGCCCGGAGCATGTTGCCCTTCGATTCGCGGCCCGCGTCGTAGCGCAGCGTCACCAGCTCCGAGTCGTGCCGGCGGATGACGACGATGCGGCGCGCCGTCTCCAGGGAGGTCTGCGCGAAGAGCAGGGCGGAGAACGTCTGGCGCAAGGAGGACCGCAGGTTCGCCGACGAGGCGCGAAGGGAGGCCTCCGCCGACTTCAGCGACGCCGACGCGGAGCGGATCGACGCGGCCTGGCCGACGCTGAACAGCGTGAGCCCCGCCGAGGCGCTCGCCGAATAAGACGGCTTGCGCGCGGAGTTCGACTCGGACACGCCGTTCGACAGGGACAGGGCGGGCAGGAAGGCGTTGAACGAGGAGTAATAGGAGGCGCGGCCGGCGTCCACGCTGAGCCGCGAGGACGACAAGGACGGATTCGTCCGCGCCGCCTCGGCGACGCTGTCCTCCCACGTCAGCACCCCGCCGGCGGCCGCGAGAGCGGCGCCCGGGAGCAGCAGGAGAACGAGGACGATCCTAGCGCGCATCGGGAGGAGACGCATCCTTCGCGCGCTTTTCCCAGCGCGCCCGCAGCTCGCCCTGCCTCACCTTTTGGGCGTCGTCGAGGAGGGGAGCGATATCGCCGTCGATCTCGGCGCGCAGCGCGGCCATCCGAGTCTGCTCGTCGCGCCGGATCGCCTGGAACGCCGGCCCCTTCGCCTCGAGGATCTTGCGGACCTGGTCGGACTGGTCGTCGCGAAGCTTCAGCTGTCGCCGCAGCATCTTCAGGACGCGTTCCGGACGGGGTCCCTCGCGGCGCATGCGCCGGTCGGCCGCGCGCTCGCAGCGCGCGCCGATCCAGACTCCCGCGAGCAGGCCGCCCAGAACGGCGGGCAGGACGAGACGCCAGGCGCGGCTCAAGGCGCCGCCTCGAACACGGAGGAGGCGTCGGCCGACAGCGCCGCGACGCCGAGGGGGGCGTCCGCGTCCGCCTCAGGGCGGGGCGCGTAGATCGTGAAGAGCAGGCCCGCCAAGGCCAGGCCGAACGCCGGCGCCAGGAAGCGCGCCGCGAACTTCTCCCAGGAAGAGACCGTGTCCGCCGACACGCGCGCCATCACGCGGGCGACGAAGGCCTCGGTCGAGCGGGGGTCCGCGGCGGCGGGAGCCGCGAAAAGAGCCTCCCCGAGGCGACGGAGCCGAAAGACCTCGCTCTTGCAGGCGGCGCACGAATCGATGTGCCGGGACGCCGCCGCGCTCGCGGAGCCATCCAGCTCTCCATCGAGCCATTCGCCGAGCCGTTCGTGAATCTGTTCGTGTGTCATAAGGCCTCGATGATTAGACGATATCCGAATCCGAAAAGTGTCGCGCCATTTCCAGCAGCTCGGCGCGGGCGCGCCGAATTCGCGCCTTGACCGAGTCCAGCGAGCAGGACATGGCTCGCGCGATCTCCTCGTAGGTCAGGCCCTCGACCTCGCACAGCGTCAGGGCCAGCCGCTGATCCGGTATCAGGCGATTGAGCATTCGCGCGACCGCGTCCCGGTCCTCGAGCGTCGTCGCCGGAGAGGGCTCCGTCAGCGCCCGGGCGAGGACCGACGAATCCGCGTCCAGGAGCGCGTCGAGCGACTCGGAGCGGCGGCGGCCCGCGGCGCGCAGGAGATCGAGGCAATGATTGACCGCGATCCGATGAAGCCAGGTTCCGAAGGAGGCCTCGCCGGAGAAGCGGCCGAGCGCCCGGTGGGCCTTGAGAAAGGCTTCCTGGGCCGCGTCCTCGGCCTCGTCCGCGTTGCGCAGGGTCGCCGCGCACAGCGCCCGCACCCGCGGGGCGTGGCGACGGACGAGCTCGGCGAACGCGCCGTCGTCGCCGTCCGCGGCGAGCCGGGCGAGCTCTCCGTCCGAGGCTTCCGTCATCGCCTCAAGGAGCCGCGTTCATCACGCGATCGTCCTCGGCCTTCTCCGCCTGCCTGACGGCGCGGATGACGGCCGAGTGCGTCGCCTGCGCCTTGCCGCTTTCGAGGCGGAGGAACAGGCTGTACGCCGCCGGCACGACGAACAAGGTCAGCAAGGTCGACACCGACACGCCGCCGATCAACGACAGCGCCATCGGCACGGTCGCCTCCGAGCCCGCGCCCCGCGCGAGCGCGGTCGGGATCGCGGCCGAGATCGTCGCGATCGAGGTCATCAGGATCGGGCGCAGCCGGATCGGGCACGCGTCCAGCAGCGCCGCGCGGGGCTCCAGCCCCTCGTCGCGCCGCTGGTTCGTGAAGTCCACAAGCAGGATCGAGTTTTTCTTGACCAAGCCCATGAGCAGCAGCAGGCCGATCATCGAGTTGATGTTGAGGCTCTTGTCGAACATCCAAAGCGTCAGGAACGCGCCCGAGAGGCTGAACGGCAGCGCGAGCAGGACCGTGACGGGATGGATGAAGCTGTTGAACTGCGCCCCCAGCACCATGTACGCGACGAGGATCCCGAGCACGAGCGCCAGCAGCAGGCTCTGGAACGACTCCTTGAAGGTCTTCGACGACCCCGAGAACACGACGTGATACCCGTCGGGCAAGGTCTCCTTGCCCAGCTTCTCGATGTCCGCCAGGATCTGCGCCTGGGACTTGCCCGGCACGACGTTGGCGTAGATGCCGATCGCGCGCTCGCGGTCCTTGCGCGTGATCGCGAGCAGCGACGGCTTCGTCTCGAGGCGCACCACCTCGGAGAGGCGGATCATCTCGCCGCGGATGTTGCGCACGTAGAACTTGTTGATATCCTCCGGCGCCAGGCGGTACTTCGCCTCGGTCCTCACGCGCACGTCGTAGCGCCGGCCGTTGTCGGTGAACAGGCCCGCGCGCACGCCGCCGATCATCGCGTTGATCGTCGTGCCGATCGACGCGATCGACACGCCGCGCGCGTAGGCTTTCGCGCGGTCGGGGTAAATGCGCACCTCGGGCATGCCGCTCTTGTAGTCCGTGTCGACGTCGAGCAGCTCGCCGGTCTTCTCGAGGGTCTTCTTGAAGTCGGTCGCGGTCTTGATCAAGGTGTCCCAGTCGGGTCCGCGGATCGTGAACTCGATCGGGAAGCCGCGCGAGGCGGAGAAGCCGCCCTGCGAGAGGTCGATGATCAGCGCGCGCAAAGTGGGTATCGCGTTCAGGGACTTGCGCGTGTCCTTCATCACGTCGCCCTGGGTGAAGACGCCGCCCTCGGGCTTGCGCGGACGCTTGTCGAGGTCCTTGAGCGTGACGAACAGCATGCCCGAGTTGACCTCGCCGCCCTGGAAGCCGCCGACGGCCGAGTAATAGCCCTCGACCGCGGGGTTCTCCGTCATCCATTTCTCGGCTTCCTTGAACTTCGCGTCCGTGTACTCGAAGGACGAGCCGACGGGCGTCTCCATGCGGATCAGGAACATGCCCTGGTCCTGCGCGGGGACGAACTCCTTGCGGATCTTCTTGACGCTGATCAGCGACGCCGCGAAGAACAGCGCTCCGAGGCCGACCACGGTCCAGCGGTGAGCGAGCGTCCACTCGAGGCGGCGGCGGTACGCGGACGCGCACCACGCGAAGGCGGCGTCCACCTTGCGGATGAGCCAGCTGCCGTGGCCGCCCACCTCGAGGAACTGAGAGCAGCGCATGGGCGCCAGCGTGAGCGCCTCGAGCAGCGAGAAGCTGACCGCGGCCGAAATCGTCACGCCGAACTGGAAGAAGAATTTGCCGATGATGCCCTTCATGAACACGACGGGCAGGAAGATCGCGAGCACTGCGATCGTCGCGGCCATCGCGGCGAACGTGATCTCGCGCGCGCCGAACACGGCCGCGGTCAGCTTGTCCTGGCCCTTCTCGCGGTGCCGCACGATGTTCTCGAGCACCATGATCGCGTCGTCGACGATGATGCCGATCGAGAGGGTCAGGCCGAGCAAGGTGAAGGAGTTCAGCGTGAATCCCAGGAAGTACGTCACGATGAACGTTCCCAGCACGGCGGTCGGGATCGCCAGGAGCACGTTCAGGGTGGAGGACCACGAGCCGAGGAACAGCCAGCAGACGAGCGAGGTCAGCACGGCTGCGAGCAGCAGATGGTGCGTGAGGTTGTGCACCGAATCCTTGATGAACTTCGTCGAATCGAAGCGGACGCCGAGGTGCATGCCCTTGGGCAAAGTCGGGATCGTCTCCGCCATCTTCGCCTTGATGCGCGTCGCGATCTCGACCGCGTTGGCGCCGCGCTGCTTGCGGATGCCGAGGCCGACCGCGCGCTTGAGCCCGACGCGAGAGATGCGGCGGACGTCCGCGAGGCCGTCCTCGATGCGGGCCACTTCACGGAGGGCTATCGGAATGTGGATCTGCTGCCCGCCGCGCTGCGTGATGAGCAGATTGCCGAACTCCTTCGGATCGGAGATCTCGCCGAGCGTGCGGACGTTGAATTCCTTGACGTCGGTCTCGATCTGGCCGGCCGGGAGCTCCGCGTGCTCCCGCTTGATCGCCGCGAGGATGTCCTCGACCGTGATCTGATGCGCGCGCATCTTGTCGGCGTCGAGCCAGACGCGCAGGTTGCGAGGCACGAGGCCTCCGAGCAGGACCTCGCCGACGCCGGGCACGGTCTGGAAGCGGTTCTTCAGGTGGTCCTGCGCGTAGACCATGAGATCCTTGACGGGGACGTCGCCCGAGAGCGCGAGCCACATGATCGGATTGTCCTCGGGGTTGACCTTCGTCACGATCGCGGGGTCCATGTCCTTGGGCAGGCGCTGCTGCGCCTGCGCGATCTTGGTCTGGACCTCCTGGAGGGCCACGTCGATGCCGCGGTCGAGCTCGAACTCGACCGTGATCGTCGCGTTGCCGAGCTTGGACGAGGAGGTGATCTCCTTGACGCCCTGGACGGATGTCACGGCGTCCTCGATGATGTCGACGACCTCGGTCTCCATGATCTCGGGCGCGGCGCCTTCCCAGGTGACCGCGATGTTGACGATCGGGAAGTCGACGTCGGGCATCTGCGAGACGCCCATGCGGCTGTAGCCGATCCAGCCGAAGATCATC
>JAHFCD010000121.1 GCA_023249695.1 Elusimicrobiota bacterium | reverse complement strand
CGGTCAAATCGTAGAACCCGTAGTAAAGAATCTCAGAGAACCCCGAAAGGAATTCCGACGCCGCGGCCGATTGCGCCGCGCGCTTGACGAGGGCCGAGGGCGGGAGCACTCCTAATCGCGCGAGCTCGTTTTCGTAAAGGGCGAGAAGCGCGAGGAGGGCGTTAAAGCGCGCGGCCTCTTCCTCCTCCTTAATCAGCGTGGAACCGAAATGTTCGGCCACCTGCCCGGCATCCACGCCCGCGTCGATTAAATCTCTCAGGCTCGACCGCACGGCGGAGGCGAGGGCCTTGGGGCGCAGCTCGCGGGCGACGCCGAGGGCCGGCGCGAGATCCAGCGCCCGGTCCACGACGGCGTCGTGAAAGACCGGGTCGGTGACGAGCGCCGCGTCCGGGAAGCCCGCTTCCTCGACGACCAGGGCCGCGAGCGAGTGGAAGGTGTGAAAGTGGACCCCGATGAGCGGCAGCCCGCTCTCGACGGCCAGCAGGCGCTCGAGGCGGTCCGTCATCACGCGCGAGGGCGCGACGACGAGCAGCGGGCGTCCGCCGGGCCCGGGCTTGAGCTCCCGGACGCGCGCGACGAAGGCCCGCTCGAGGTCCTCGAACGGGCCGGAGACGACGTTCAAGCCGACCTGCATGAGCCAGTTTAGCGATTTATAACCTGGGCCTTGCGAAAATCGCATTTAATCGTTACGATTAATAGTGACGGAGGAACCCCATGCAGACCCGCGTGCTGACCGCCCATGTGCCCGCCGACCTCGCCAAGCAGGTCGATCTCGCCGCGTCCCGGCTGGAACGCTCGCGCGGCTGGATCGTTCAAAAGGCCCTGTCGGACTGGCTGGCTCACGAGGAGCTCCGCCGGGAGATGACTTTGGAAGCCCTGGCCGACGTCGACGCCGGACGCGTCTCGGACCATGAAACGGTCCGCGCGTGGGCCGAGGGCCTCGGCAAACCCAAGAAGCGCTAGGTGAAGCTCCAGTGGACCGAGGCGGCGCGTGAGGATCTCGCGCGCCTGCACGCCTTCCGGACGAAATCAAGCCCGGCGGCCGCCGCGAAAGCCGTGAAGGCCCTCGTCGCCGCCCCGCTGCGGCTTCTCGAACAGCCGCGCATCGGCGAGACGCTCGAGGAATTTGAACCGCGAGAGGTACGCCGGTGGCTGATCGGCCGGCATGAATTGCGCTATGAGATCCGGGAGAAGACCGTCTTCGTGCTCCGAATCTGGCATACACGGGAGGACCGGTGAGTTTTGCTAATCTATCCGCCATGGCCCTACCCACGACCCCTCCGTCGGGATTCCGCGACTTCCTGCCCGACCAGGTCGCCGCCCGCGCGCGCGCCGTCGAGACGATCACGGGCGTCTATCGCTCGTTCGGGTTCCAGCCCGTGGCGACGCCCGCCGTCGAGGAGCTGTCCGTGCTCACCGGCCAGGGCGGCGGCGAGAACGAGAAGCTGATCTTCAAGATCATGAAGCGCGGCGAGGCGTACTCAAGAGCGCTCGAAGAGCGCTCGGACCTCGCCGACCTCGGCCTGCGCTTCGACCTGACCTTGCCGCTGGCGCGCTGGTACTCGAAGCACGGCTCCCAGCTTTCCCATCCCTTTAAGGCCTTCAACCTCGGCCCCGTCTGGCGCGCCGAGCGCGCGCAGAAGGGCCGCTACCGCGAGTTCACCCAGTGCGACGTGGACATCATCGGCTCCGACTCCTGGGGCGCCGAGGTCGAGGTCATCACGGCGATCCTCGCCGTGTTCAAGGCGTTCGGCCTGGACGGCGTGAAGGTGCACCTCAACGACCGCCGGCTCGTGGATCAAGCCCTGGCCGCGGCGAGCGTGCCTGAAGACAAGCGCGGGCACGCCTGCGTGGTCGTCGACAAGCTCGACAAGATCGGCCGCGACGCGGTCATCGCGGAGCTCGTCGCCTCGGTGGGCCAGGCGGCGGCGGATGCTTTGGTGAAGTCCCTGCTCGTCGAAGACGGCGCGGCGACGGAGCCGCTCGACAAGATCATCGCCGCCGTCAAAGCCCTCGTCCCCGCCGCTTCGATCGCCGTGGACCCGAGCCTGATGCGCGGGATGGGTTATTACACGGGGCCGGTATTCGAGTTCCGGCACGCGTCCTTGTCCGGCTCCCTCGGCGGAGGCGGCCGCTACGACAGGCTGACCGAGAAGTTCGGCGGCCCGTCCACGCCCGCGTGCGGCGGCTCGATCGGCTTCGAGCGGCTGATGCTGATCCTCGAGGAAACGGGCAAGAACGGCGACACCGCCGCGCCCGACGCCGTCGTGACCGTGTTCTCCGACGAACTCCGCGGCCGCTCGCTCGAGATCGGCGCCGCCCTGCGCGCCAAAGGGCTCGCCATCGACGTGTATCCCGGCGGCGGGAAGCTCAAGACCCAGTTCAAGTACGCCGACCAGAAGAAGGCCGGCTACGCGATCGTCATCGGCCCCGACGAAGCCGGGCGCGGCGTCATGCAGGTCAAGGCGCTCGCCACGGGCGAGGAGCAGGCCCTGACGCTCGACGAAGCCTGCGCGCTCATCGCCGGAAAACACTAGACGCTATGAGGCCTTCCTCAGCCGCGTCTGTGCCGGGCCGCTCGCGGCCCGGCCTAGATGCTATAAGGCCCTCCTCCGCCGCGTCTGTGCCGGGCCGCTCGCGGCCCGGCCTAGACGCATGAGCCGCGCCTTCGTCAAAGAAGACGCCCAGGGCCCCGACGAGGATCCGCCCGAGCGTCCGGTCTCCCCTCAGCCGAACTACGTGACCCCGCGCGGCCTCAAGACCCTTCAGGACGCCGAGGAAGCGCTGCTCGCCGAGCTGAAGGGCTACGAGGGGCTTCAAGAAGTCGAAGGGAAGAAGAAACGCAAGCGCGAGCTCGAACGCGACCTGCGCTATGTCCGCGCGCGCCTGGAGTCCGCGATTCCCGTCGACCCGGCCGCTCAGCCGAAAGATCAGATCCGCTTCGGCGCCTCGGTCGTGATCCAGCGCGAGGACGGATTAAAGAAGCATATCCGCATCGTCGGCGAAGACGAGGCCGAGGAGGACGGAGAAAAGTTGAGCTGGGCGTCGCCGTTCGCCCAGACCTTGTTCGGCCTGAAGGCCGGGCAGACGCTCTATTGGGAAACCGAGGCGGGCGCCGAGAAGTGGTCGGTCGTCACGATCGCCTACTAAAAGCCGTCCCTGGCTACAGGAGCCGGCCCTGCGTCTCCGGCTTCACGTTGAGCAGCTCGAGGTCCTGGGCGGTGTCGATGTCGGCCTGCGTGCCGCCGTCGTCGAGCGGGATCTTGACCGCCTCCGCCCAATGCGCGCGCACCGCGGCCATCGCGGTGTCGTCGCCGACGAGGCGGCCGATCTCGCCGAACAATTCGCGGGGATACGCGGTCGGATGGCCCTTCACGGGGCCCTCGGTGCCGGGATAAATCGGGAAGGTCAGGGCGCCCGACAGCTCGAACTCCGCGATGACGCGCTCGATGAGCCAGGCGGGCACGCGCGGCATGTCGCCGAGCAGCGCCACGACGCCGGGGGCGTCGGATGGAACCTCGCGAAGCCCGACCTCGAACGAGGAGGCCTTGCCCGTGGACCACGAGGGGTTGAACACGACGCGCAGGCGCGGATCGTCGAGCCCCTCGATGGCCTTGAGGCCGTGCTCGGCGCCGGCGCCGAGCACGACGATGACGGGATCGAGGCGGGCGGCGAGCGCGGACTCGACGACGTGGCGCAGGACGGGGCGGCCGTCCACGGCCGCGAGCATCTTGGACGCGGCGCCGAAGCGCTTGCCGCGTCCGGCGGCGAGCACGAGGCCGGGAATCTTGACGCCCCCCTTTCGCTGAAGGGGAGACGAGCCGGCCGCGCGCGCGCGCGCGGGACGGCCCCCTTTGCGCTCGGCGCGGACGGCCAGGATCTCCGCGGTGATCGCGAGCGCGATCTCCTCGGAGGTCTCGGCGCCGACGTCGAGGCCGGCCGGAGCGGAGAACGCGCCGGCGCGCGGTTCGACGCCGCTTTCTCGAAGCTCGCCCAACAGCTTGGCCGCGCCGCCGACCGCGCCGACGAGGCCGACGTAGCGGGCGGGGCTCGGCACCGCGCCCTTCAAGGCGCGCAGGTCGGCGGAATGGCTGCGCGTCGCGACGACGACGTAGGTGTCGAGGTCGGGACGGCAGGCGCCGCGCGCCGCCTCCCAGCCGCCCGACACGAGCTGCCAGCGCGCGCGGTCCCAGCCCTCGCCGTGAAGGCGTCCGGGGCGATGGTCGGCGACCGTGACGACGAAGCCGAGACGGTCCAATAATTCGGCCAGGCGGCGGCAGTCCTCACCGGAGCCGAGGATCAGCGCTTTGCCCATGGGAATCAAGGGATACCGCATCAGGCGGCGCACGCCCCCGCGCGAGTTCTCTTCCTCGAGCTCCGGCTCGCCTTCCTGGTAGCAGGCCTTCACGCCGGGATGGTCGGGCGGGAAGTGGCGCCGGCGGCCGGCGTCCTCGCCGGACAGCGCGAACTCGATGACGAGGCCCTCGCCGCGCAGCAGGCTCTCGCGGACCTCGCGCAGACGCTCGCGCAGCTCGCCGGTGATGGGCTCGACCCAGACCTCGGCGCGCCCGGACAGGCCGCCCGGACCGAAGATCGCGTCGTCCTCGGTCAGGTCGACCTCGACGAGGCGCGGGCTCCGCGCTTCGATCGCCGCCAGGGCCGCGTCGCGCAGGGCCTCGGGGACGGAGGCGACGGCCAGGACGCCTTCGCCGCCGGCCGCCGTGTCGTCGGCGATCACGAAGGAGGCGCCCGGGCGGTCGCCGAGCGCGCCGTCGATGGAGACCAAGGTCGCCAGGACGCCGCGCACGCTCATCGGGTCCCCGGAGGCCAGGTCCTCGAGGGCTCGCAGGGCGGCCAGGACTTCGTGGGGGCGGGGTGCGCTCATTTTCTCGTCGAGAGACCGACGAGAAATTCAACCATATTTCCCGAGCGGAGCGGCCCTACTTGCCGCGCCAGAGCCCGCCCGTCCCGCAGCAGTCCCAAGCCCAGCGCGCCCAGCGCGTCAGCGCGTCGGCCAGCCACAGAGCCCAGCACAGCATGCCCGCCCGATACACGCTCAACGGAACGGAGAGCACCCACGGGCGGGGCAAGGTCGAATCGGCGCGGTCCAGGTACCAGCGCAGCAAGTGCGCTCCGGAGCCGTTGCCCGAGATCTGCATGTCCGGCGAGCCCAGAAGCCCCCGCTTGATCGCGAGGAACAGGTAAACCGCGGCCGCGGCGGTCATGGCCGCGAGAAAGATCTGAGCCAGATTGAACTCGCGGCGCCCCTCGGGCGGATGGGCTCCGCGCAGTCCCACGACCACGAACCACCCCGCGACCATCAAGCCGCCCATGGCGCTCAGCTGCGTCAGGCCCAGCGACAGCAGAAACCACTGGTTCCACTTCAGCGGCGTGACGCCCGTCTTGCCGAGGCCCACGCTCACGAGAAGGAAGACGGCCAGCATGCTCCAGAACAGGACGGCCGGGCCCAGGCCTCGGCCCCCGAGCAGCAAGGTCCAGCGTCCGGAGGGCATCTCCACGCGAACATGCGAGTTGACGCTCGGCGCGCCGAGGTCCGCCTCCGGCACCCGGTAGAAGAGGCGGGCGCCGCCGGGCTGGCGCCAATCCACGTCGACCGTGTGCGCGCCCGGCGTGACCGGCACCGTCAAGCGGCGGCCCTCCAGGCGCAGCGGCTGCACGGAGCCGTCGACTCGAACCCCGAGCAGGTCGGCGCCTTCCGGCAAGGTCAGCACCTGACGGTCGCCGCGGCTGCTGCGCAAGGACAGAGCCAAGCCCGCGTCGGTCGCCCGCACGCCGGGCTTGAGCGTCAGCACGCTCTGGTCCACCGTCAAGGTCTGACCGGAGACCGCCGCGGGGCGGGTGATTTTCAAGGACACCGTCTCGCCCGGGCGCGGCCGGAATGTCAGCGAGCGCGGTCCGGGATGAGCCTCTTCATAGATCGGAGCCAAGCCCGAGGCATTCAGATGCCACAGCGGACCCGGCTCGACGCGCCACGATTCCGTCCACGGCCCGGACGAGGGCGATACGAGCGCCAGCTCCTTGGTTTCCTGGAGGACCGAGGTCCACGCGAAGGACATCGCCTGGGGCGCGAGGTTCGCCGTGACCTTCCCGTTGACCGCGCGCAGCTCCGGCGCGGTTACGGACTCGCCCGGTAGAAGCGGAATCTGCACGACGACCGGCGCGCCGGGCGGAGTCAGGCGCGTCACCGTCGTTTCGACGGACCAGGACAAGCCCAGGCGCACCGTGCGCTCGACGCGCAGGAAGGGAGGGAAGATGCCCTGCGCGCGCGCGGTCTCGGCCGCCGCCGCGGAGCTCTCGGCTCCCCGCGAACGGGACAGCTGCAGATTATCCTCGGAGCGTCCGTCGTCGCGCACGCCGTTGAGGACCCAGCCCGTGACCGACGAGGTCACGCGGTGCGGCTTGAGCGGCAGGGCGATCTGCACCGTGTCGCGCTCGGGCAAGGGTCCCTCGAAAACGAGCGCATGGGCGCCGGCGGGAACCGGCGTCCACAGCGAGCCGTCTTCGCTGCGGCGCAAGGCCGCGGGAGCCCCGTCGAGAAAGGCCTTGGAGGGCGTCCATTCGCGGCCGCCGCTGGGCACCGGCACGGCCGTCGCCGCGGCGGCATGTATATCGAGCTTCAGGCTGAGCCAGCCGCCCGTCGCCGTCAGCTGCAGCCGCGGCAGGTCCGCGCAGGAGACGCCGCACTCGGGCTTCTCGAGGAGGCGCGTGCGCAGTTCCTCGAGCATCTCCTTCGGCGGGAACTGCTGGGCCGACGCGCCGGCGGGAAGAAGGACGGAGAGCAGCAGCAGCGGAAGGATCGCGCGCAGCGCGCGGCGGCGGCCCTCGGGGTCGCGCAAGGTCTCGAGCCAGGCGCCCACCGGCCACCCTCCGACGAGCAACGCGAGCGCGGCC
>JAHFCD010000120.1 GCA_023249695.1 Elusimicrobiota bacterium | reverse complement strand
AGCTCGTCGGCGTCCTCAAGGTGTGCGGCCAGGCTTTCCGGGCCGCGGATGATCTGGACATGGCCGAGAAGACCCTGCGCAAGGTCGCGGCCTTGGAGCCCGGCGAAACGGAGCACCGCCTCGCGCTCATCGTCCTGATCCGGATGCGCGCGCAGGCGCTCCTGACCGCCGGCGCGCTCGCCGCGGCCGAGAAGGTCCTGCGTCAGGCCCTGATCTTGGCCCCTTCCGACGCGGAGACCCGGCGCCAGCTCGCCGACCTTCTGCGCCTGCGGGCCCACGAGCACCTGACCGCCGACCGCCTCGGCCCCGCCGAAGCCGCCCTCCGCAAGGCCGTCATCGTCGCGCCGGACGATCCCAAAGCGCGACTGCGCCTGGGCGAGGTCCTGCGCCAGCGCGGCAAGGCGCATCTGTCCGAAGGCCGGATGAACGACGCCGAGAAGGCGCTGCGCGCGGCGCTGGACCTTCAACCCGGAGACGAGAAATCCCGCCACCGCCTCCTCGAGCTGCTGAGCCGGCGCGCCCAGGCCGCGCTCGCCGCCCACGATCTCGCCGCCGCGGAGAAGATCCTGGTCCGGACCTTGGCCTTCGAGCCCGGCGACAAGGAGGCCCGCCGCCGCCTCCTCGATCTCATGCGCGCCGGCGCCCAGGCCCTTCTCTCCGCCGGCAAGACGACGGCGGCCGAGCGGGCCCTGCGCCGCGCGCTCGCCTTCGCGCCGAGCGATCACGAAGCCCGCCTCCTGCTGGCCGGCCTCCTGCGCTCCCGCCTCGAGACCGCGCTCGCCGCCGACGACCTGCCGTCCGCCGAGAAGGCCCTGCGCGCGGCGCTCGACTTCTCCCCCGCGGACCGCGAGGCCCGCGTGCACCTCGCCGAGCGCCTGCGCGCGCGCGGCCTCGCCGCGCTGTTCGCCCAGCGGCTCGAAACGGCCGAGCGCCTCTTCAAAGCGGTCCTCCTCTGCGATCCGCGCGACTCCTCCGCGCTCCTCAGCCTCGCGTCCGTCATGAAGACCGCGGGCCGCCCGGCCGAGGAGAAAAAAATCCTGGGCCGCGTCGCCGCCATGACGCTGGAACGCCCCGCGCTCGGCGACACGTTCAAGGCGCTCATGAAGCTGCGCCGCTACCGCGACGCCGTCGCCGTCGCCGAGCGCATTCTCGACGAGAAGCCCACCTTGCCCGACACGCGCTGCTTCTGGGATCCCTGGGAATGGGACGAACGCGTCCCGCGCGAGGAACGCGTCCTCGAGCTCAAGGCCTTCGAAAAGAGCCTGGGGCCCGATCCCCGCGGGCCCTGGCTCCATTACTACCGCGGCTCTTTGATCGGCCCCGAGGGGCGATCGCATTTCGAGCGCCTCGAGGACTACCCCGCGAAGCGCTACGGCTGGATGTATTTCAAGGCGGCCTCGACCGCGCTCCAGGCGGCGGACTTCGAGAAGGCCGCGTCTTGGTTCAAGCGCTCCCTGGCCGGCAAGCCCGTGGACTGGCGGGCGCATTGCTTCCTCGCGGAAACCTACCTGTGCCTCGACCGCCCGGCCGACGCGTTCGCCCAGATGGACCGCGCCTTGGCCGCCGCTCCGAAGAGCGAGGCGGGCCAGGTGATCGCCTGGCGCGGCGCTTTCGAGCTGTGGCTCGGCCGCTACAAGAGGGCGCTCGCGCTCCTCGAAAAAGCCGAAGCGCTCGGCGCGCAGTGCGCCTTCTGTTGGAAAGGCGCGGCCCTCCTCAAGCTCGGCCGGCCCGAAGAGGCGCTCGTCGAGCTCGACCGCACCCTGGAGCTGTTTCCCCTCGATTTCGAGGCCTATGTCTGGCGCGGCGAAGCCAAGCGCGCGCTCGGCCGCTACCGCGAGGCCCTAAAGGACCTCGACGAGCGCTCGGTGAAGGACGAGAACCAGGCGACGCCGATGTGGCTCTGGGCGCGCTTCAACCGCGCGCTCGTGAAGGCGGCCCTCAAGGACGAGGCGGGCATGCGCGCCGACTTCGAGGCCATCCCCGCCTTCATCATCGCCTACATCCGCGAAAAGACCGGCCTCGAGGACAAGCTCCAGATCCTCGAGGCGGGCCTGCGCCTGAGCCGCGGCTTCCGCCGCGACGAGCACCGGCAGGCGATCTGGATGACGGACGGCGCATGACATCGGCATTCCCCCATCGACCCGGAGACAAATGAAAACACGCTCGCTCGCCGTCGCCGGCCTTCTGGGCGCCTTTTTTGGCGCCTTCACTTTCCCGGCTCATGCCGCGAACGCCTTCATGGGACACTACGGCTACCTGCTGACCTACTCCGAGGCCTACTCCGCCAAGCCCGCCTTCCACGGCGCCATCGAGGTCGCCGACCTTTTCCCGCTGGCCTGCAAGGGGCTGAGCTCGCGCATGGCCTGCGCCAAGATCGGAATGGTCGATCTGGCGGTCATGCCGAAGACCTTGGTCTACGCCGAAATGAACGTGAAGACCTTCGACGCTTACATCGCTTCGATCCGCGCCGACGCGAAGACGGTGGGCCTCAAATCGCGCGTGCGCCGGGAGAAGAGGGCGGGCTTCCCGTCGGCGACGATCGACTTTCCCGGCCATCCCCAGGCGCTCAACGCGATGATTTTGGTCGAAGGCACGAAGGTCTATTACCGCTTCAAGTACAACGACAAGGCCGGCGCCAAGGCCGCGTCCGAGATCGCGAATTCCCTGAAGGAAGTCGCGCCGCACGACAATCCGCCCGGGCCGGGCCAATAAGCGCCGGCCGCCGGCGCGCCTTTTTAAGCTAAAATACCGAAAGTTCCCACCTCACCGCGCCCGTGGTGAAATGGATATCACAGCAGCCTCCGAAGCTGCGGGTCCAGGTTCGATTCCTGGCGGGCGCACCACTTACTTGCTCATTGCCCAACCGCCGGGAATCGAACCCTCAAGACGTGAAGTCAATAGAAACGGCGTTTGCCGACACGCAAGCCCTGTCTTATACTTTCGCGCCTCCGAGCGGCCTCCTCGATCAGCACCTCCCCGGATTCCTCCGAAAGCTCCACAGCCTCGATGCGTAAACGATATCCCAGGCCCTCGAACAGTTTCACCCAAGTGGCTAATTTGGCGTTTTCTCCGCGCTCCGCGCGGTTGACGACGGAAGCATCAACTCCAGATTGATCCGCGAGTTGGAGTTGAGAAATACGACGCTCCTGTCTCAGTTGCTTGAGCAATGAGGCCACTTCAGAGACGGCGAATAGGGTGTCCATGCCCTCTATATACGATTGAACCCCGTAAAATGTTCCCTTGGCTGGGGACCACCCTGCGGCGGCTCTTGGCTCTAATGCAAACGAAATCGGAATAGAGGACTTAAATTGCCGCCGTAGCAGGCCATTTTGCTTTAAAGCCAAGAGCCGCTGGAGTATGCCCCGTGCTGCGGCAAAGGCAGGAATTTGGGAACATGGGGTCCAAAACTCCTGGAACATGGAGAGAATCCTCCCCTGGCGCGCCCGGCGGCCCGGGGTTATACTCCAATCGTGCCCCTCTTTCGTCGAGCGATCCCCCTCTTGCTCGCCGCGGCGCTGGCCGTCTCGGCCCGCGCCGGGGTCGTGTCGTCGGCGGGCACGGTGTTCGCCCCGCCCGGAGGCGCGTGGTCCGGCCCGCTCGCCGTCGCCTTCAATGATCCGAGCCTCACGGCGGTATTTCCCCCAGGGCTCGGCTCGCTGTCCTTGGCCTCGCCCGAGGCGCTGCGCGCGACGGCGCCGCTCGTCCAGGCGCTCGCGGTCAGCCTCGCCGTCACTCCGCAGGCCTTCGCCGCGCTGAGCCCTTCCGATCGCAAGGGCGCCCTTGAGCTCGCCGTCGAGGACGCCAAGGAAACCGTCCGCGCCAAGGCCTACGAGCTCGCCGAGACCGCCCGCGCCCTCGCCAAGCCGGGCCGCGCGATGGACAAGGAGGGCCGCGCCGAGCTGTACGGCGCCGTGGCCAAGCTCATGGAGATGCGCCAGTACTACGGCCCGTGGCTCGACGACGACGGCCAGGCGATCGTCGAGGAAGCCTACCAGACCATCACGCTGAAAGCCTGGGAGGTGCGCACCTCGCTTCTCCAGCGCGACGCCGACCCGGTCGTCGAGAAAACGAGCAGGCCCGCACCCGCCGCCGCCGTCAAGCCGGCGTACGTCTTGAGGCCCTCGGGCACGGCCGCCAAGCTGCGCGCGGACATGGAGAACAACAAGACCGGCTGGGGCCAGAACGATCTCGACACCTTGTACTCGGGCTACGGCTTCGCGCTCCGCCAGGGCGGCAAGCACCGGATGTATTACCACCCGCACTTTCCACAGCTGCACGAGACCGTCTCCCGCCAGAACGACCTTCCCCCCGGCTACGCGCAAAGCGCGCTGAAGCTGGTGCGCGAGCTCGAACGCCTCACCGAGGCGCAGCACCAGTCCGAGGCCGCCCCCGCCACGGGACCTCCCGCGACGCTGACCTTGGCCGATCTGTCGGTCCTTCTGTCCCAGCCCAAGGTCAAACCGGTCAAGCCGGAGCCCGCCGTCGAGAGAGCCCCGACGCGAGCTCCCCCCGCTCCCCCCGCCCGCGTCGCCGAAAAAACCGCGCCCGCGGCGCCCGCTCCGGTCGTGATCACGAACCGCCTCTCGCCCGCCGCGCCGATCGCCGCCGCGCGCAATGCCGAGCCGCCGCCGGTGAAAACATCCCCCCAAAAACCGGCGGGGCTCATCGAGCGGGTGAAGATCGCCTGGGGACGAATCAAAGGCGATCCGAAGTAAATCCTCCGCGGGAGCATCCCGTTCGGGTGCCGCGCTACTTCGGAGGGCGGGCGCCGACCGGGCGCCCGAGATGCTTGAAGAGACCGACCGCGGCGGCCTTGAGCTTGGCTTCGTCGATGCCGGTGTCGGAGCCGGCGGCCTTGAAGGCGGAGACGAGGGCCTCGGTCGCGACATTGCCCGACGCGCCCGGCGCGTAGGGGCAGCCGCCGACTCCACCGGTGGAGGCGTCGAAGCCGGTGATGCCGAAGGTCTTCCAGGCGACGATCGAGTTGGCGACCGCGCGGCCGAAGGTGTTGTGGAAGTGGAGGAAGATGCTGTCCTTGGGCACGGCCTTGCAGAGCAGGAACAGAAGCTTGCGGACCTCGTCGGGCGAGGCCTTGCCGATGGTGTCGCCGATGGAGAACTCGGTCACGCCGATGCCGGAGAGCATCTTGACGACCTCGACGACCTTCTCCGGCTTGACCTGTCCCTCGAAGGGGCACCAGAACGCGGTGGAGACGTAGCCGCGGATCGGCAGCTTCGCCTGGCGCGTGCGCAGGACGACCGGCCGGAAGCGCTCGATCGAGTCCTTGATCGAGGCCTTGATGTTCTTCTGGTTGAAGGTCTCGGAGGCGGCGGTGAAGACGGAGATCTTGTCGGCCTTGCACGCGAGCGCCAGGTCGAGGCCGAGCTCGTTGGGAACCAAGGCGGAGTAGAGCACCCCGGGCTTGCGCTTGATGCGCGCGAAGACCTGCTCGGAGTTGGCCATCTGCGGGACGGCCTTCGGATTGACGAAGGAGCCGGCCTCGATCTCCTGGAGGCCCGTTTCGGACAGGGCGTCGACGAAGGCGACCTTGGCGTCGAGCGGGATGAGGCCCTTCTCGTTCTGCAGGCCGTCGCGAGGGCCGACCTCGACGAGGCGCGGCGTCGGGCGAGGCTTTACCGGGTCCATTCGGGGGCCCGTTTCTCGAGGAAGGCGGCGAGGCCCTCTTGGCCTTCGGCCGAGGAGCGCAGGCGGACCAAGGTGTCGACGGTCATGCCGATGCGCTGGTGCAGGCCGAGCACGCCGAGGCGAGGCAGGAGGGCCTTCGCGGCCCGCACGGCGTTGGGGCCGCACTTGAGGATGTTCGCGGCGATCGCGTCCGCCTTCGCGTACAGCTCGGCGGCGGGCACTTCCTCGTGCGCGAGGCCCATGTGCACCGCGTCCTTCGCGCCGAACACCTCGGCGGTCAGGTAGTAGCGGCGGGCGTTGGCGGCGCCGATCTTCGGGAGGACCCAGCAGGAGATGACGGCGGGCATGATCCCCAGGCGGCACTCGGAGAAGGACAGCTTCGCGTCGTCGGCGAGGACGGAGATGTCGCAGGCGGCGACGAGGCCGAGCCCCCCTCCGAAGACGTTGCCCTGCGCGGCGACGATGACCGGCACGGGGCACTCGTCGACGGCCTGGAGCATATCGGCCAGGAGGCGGGCGTCCTTCTTGCCCGCTTCCTCCGGAAGCTGTCCTGAAGACTTCATCCAGTTGATGTCGGCGCCGGCGCAGAAATCCTTGCCTCCGCCGGTGACGATGACGACGCGGACGTCGGGGTCCTTGGCGATCTTCTGGAACACCGCGGTCAACGAGCGCAGCGTGACGTCGCTCATCGCGTTGCGCAATTCCGGACGGGAGAGCGTCACCTTGGTGACGGGGCCGGCGTGGACTTTCAAGTGCTGGTATTCCATGGTCACATCCTGAAGACGGGGCGATGCAGGTCGCCGATAGGGGCATGGGCCGCGGCGGCCAAGGCCATCGCCAGCACCCGGCGCGTGTCGGCGGGCGCGATGATGCCGTCGTCCCACAGGCGCGCGGTGCCGAAGTAAGGATGGCCCTCGGCCTCGTACTGCGCGCGGATCGGAGCTTGGATCTTGGCCTCGTCCTCGGCGCTGAGCTCCAGCTTCTGGCGCTTGAGCTGCTCGCGCTTGATGATCGTCATGACGGTGGCGGCCTGGTCGGCGCCCATCACCGAGACGCGGGAGTTGGGCCAGGTGAACAGGAAGCGCGCGCCGAAGGAGCGGCCGCACATCGCGTAGTTGCCGGCGCCGTTGGAGGAGCCGACGATCACGGTGATCTTCGGAACGCGGGCCGTGGAGACGGCTTGCACGAGCTTGGCGCCGTGCTTGATGATGCCGGCCTGCTCGAAGTCCTTGCCGACCATGAAGCCGGTGATGTTCTGCAGGAACAGAAGAGGAATCTTGCGCTGGTCGCACAACTCGATGAAGTG
>JAHFCD010000119.1 GCA_023249695.1 Elusimicrobiota bacterium | reverse complement strand
CAGGCGCAGGTGCTTGATGTTGGTGAAGCGGGTGAGCGTGGCCGTCGAGATGTTCAGGGGAATCTGGAACGTGTGCCAGGAGGAGCCGTCGAAGTCCATCGACGTGCGGTCGACCGCGATCGCGCTGGTCACGTCGTGCAGCTTGTTGCCGTTGGTCGACGTGCAGTTCGAGCCGCCGGTGCAGAAATAGCCGAAGTCGCCGCCGTTGAAGTCGTCGGAGTTGAGGAAGCCGTTCTTGTTGAGGTCGAAGCTGTCGATGATGCCGTTGCCCGCGCCGTAGCGCGCGGTCGGCGCGACGCCGTACAGGAATCCGATGTCCTCGCCGGGCTGCAGGAGGCCGTCGCCGCTCGCGTCCTCGGTGCGCAGGACGCCGAGGCCGTCCGCGTTCTCATCGATGCCGCCGAGGCGGAAGTTCAGCTCGTTGCCGCTGTTGTCGCCGAGCATGACGACCTCGAGGATCGTCTTCTGCGACAGGTCGGTGCCCGAGATCGAGAAGGGAAACACGATCGAGACCTCGTCGCCGTTGGCCAGGGGCGAGGCCCCGCCGGCGCCGTACTGGAACTGCAGCACCTTCTGGCTCTCGTTGGCGCTCGCCTGCGCGCGCGGGTTGATCGCGAGGACGTTGACGTCCTCCGAGATCCAGTTCAGCTTGTTCGGCGCGGCCGGCACGCCGGACGGGTTGGAGGCGATCTGCCACAGCGCGGCCAAGGTCGGGGCGAGATCCTCCTGCTTGATGCCCTCCATGTTGTCGATCAGCGCGAACTGGTTGAGGTTCAGGTTCTGGCGGCTCTGCGCGAACTCGCCGGCGAGGGTCAGGATCAGCCGGTCGCCGATCTTGATCCGCTTGGCCTGCGCGTCGAACTCGTAGACCAGCAGGCTTTTCGCGAGCTCGGTGATCTGCGGCACGGTGGGCGACTTCGTGCCGGCCTGATACAGGACCGTGGAGCCGAGGGAGTACTTGTCGGACCATTCGTGGGAGACGCGGGCCCCGAGCAAGGTGTCGTTGTTGAGGTTGGCGAACGGCGCGACCTCGAAGCTCATGTCGATCGTCGAGGCGGGCCCGATCCGGTCCGGGTTGAAGAACGTGATGAAGCCGGCCTCGTAGTCGATGAAGTAGTCCACGTTGCGGGTCAGCTTCTGCCCGTCCAGGATCACGATCTCGGACTGGACGACGAGGTTCGGCTCGAGGAAGAAGGTCTTGAAGCGGAAGTTGTACTCGATCCGGAAGATCCGCTTGGATATCGGGGTCTGCGCGTAGACGTCGGGGTCGGGGGTCGTCGGCGAGGCGTTCGTCACCGAGAAGGGCTCCTTCAGGCGGAAGATGCCGTTCTCGAAGTCCACCTCGATCGTGTCCGGATATTTCTGCTGGGGCAGGAGGCCCGACCCGACCTCGACGCGGTTCTGGTCGAGGACGCGCATGATGAAGTTGCCGCGGCCGTTGTCGCGCACGATCTGGTTCTGGCCGATGGAGTAGAACGTCTTCATCTCGCGGTTGAAGCCCGCCTCGGTCGAGGAGGAGATGATCGGCGCGTCGGACGCGGTCTTGATCAGCTTGAAGCGCCCCGTGCCCCCGGCGGCGGTCGTGTTGCTCGAGGTCTGGAGCGTCAGCTGGTTGCCGGCGTTGTCGAGGTAGTCCATCGCGACGACGTACTGCGGCAGAAGCTGGTTGCGGAACTGGATGATGCCTTTCGCGTAGTCGATCGTGTAGTCCTGCCCGGCGACGAGGGGCAGGAACTTCCCGGTGAAGGTCGAGCTGTTCACGCAGCCGGCGCCGACGCAGACGATGTCGTCGACGGTCAAGGTCTGCTCGTTGAGGTTCGTGACGCCGATCTCCTGCTTCGCCAGGAACACGCGCTCGCTGCCGGCGCGGACGGGCAGGCGGGCCGTGTTCCCGAAGGTCACGTCGTAATACTGGTGGCGCAAATAGGAGATGTCCTGCAGGTCGAGCGCGACGAACTGCGTGTTGCCCGTGAACTGCTTCGTCTTGGTCGTGCCTTTCGTGCGCGAGCCGATGAAGGTGGAGCGGAAGCCCTTGTACTTCACGTCGGCGCGGATGCCGAACAGCTGCTTGTTGTAGGACACGAACTCCGTCGCGGGCAGCGACAGGTCGATGTCTCCGAAGGAGACGTTCTGCACGATCTCGCTCGGATCGCCCTGATAGACGACGGAGATGTCCTGCTGGTTGAGCTTCGTGTCGTCGTAGTCGACGTTGACCGTGATCTTCGGGCCGACCTTGCCCTGCATGCGCAGCTGCAGCTGCTGGTCGATCTCGATGAGGTTCGTCGTCTGCACCCGGCCCGTCGTCTTCTGCGAGTTGATGTACCGCTTCTCGGAGAAGTTGAAGCCGATGACCTTGCGGCCGGTCACCGACAGGCTGGTGCCGTAGGTCGGCAGCTCGACCTCGGGGGGCGGGGGCAGCGGGGCGGCGGTCGAGAGCGCGATGTCCGTGTCGATGAGCAGCGGGCTGCCGTCGGGCGCGCGCTCCATGCCGGGCTCCTCGCCGCGGTCGACCTGCTCGCGCACGCGCTCGAAGCGGGCGGCGTCGTATTCGGCCGGCGCCATGCCGGCGCGCACCTCGCCGGGATCGCGCGGCGTCCTCGCGGGCTCGGTCGGCGCGGCGGGCGCGGGGGTCAGGAAGCCGGCGCCTTCGGAGCGGTCGAGAAGGCGGTAGGCCCCGGTCGGCGCGCCGGCGGGGGCTTCGGCCGGGGTCTCGTCGGCGGCCGGAAGCTGATTCGCCTTCGGCGAATCAATGGGGGCTTCTGGCTTCGTCGTTTCCGCGGTGGTTTCGGTCTTGGGGGCGGGGGCGAAATCCGGGTCGTAGGGCGTCCCGAACTGGGCGAGCGCGGGGAAAGCGGCGAGGCCCGCGAAAACCGCGAGCGAGGCCACGCCGATGATCCGTCTGAAGCGGTGTGAGAGCAAGTTGTGGTATGGGATCTCGCGCTCCCTAAAAAGCGGAGCCGCGCATTAAGGTCGGCGTTCCTTAATACGCGCGCGCGAGATGTCCGGAGTATAGCGGACGGTTGTTACGCCGTCAATACGAGGTTCGCTATAGGAATAAGCCTAGCGAACATCGAGGGCGGGGTTGCGGGCGAAGAACCCGTTGGGCATGATCTTGAAGCCCGTGGTGTGCGTCGGCATCACGGGCCAGTCCTCGGGGCGGGGAATGTGGGTGACGCCGAAGGTATACCAGACCACGACGTCCTGGCCGTCGAGGTCGCGGTCGGCCTTCGTCCAGGCGGGAAGTCCCTGTCCGGGCTCGCCTTGGTTCGGGTAGGACCCCGCAGCGTACAACTCGTCGTCGGAGTAGCGGGTGACCCACAGGTGGTGGTCGATGAAGCGGCCCTTCTGGCGCACCGAAGAGGATTCAAGCAGGTAGGGGATGCTGTTCTCGCCCGGGATCAGAGCGTAGCCGGTCGGGTCGCCGAGAGCGTTCTTGGCCGAGGCGCTGACGACCTTCCACTTGCGCGCGCTCGCCAGGTTCATGTCGCGCTGGGCCTTGAGCTCGCTCTTGAGCACGGTTTCTTCCATGAGGATCGAGTTGGACATCGGGTTGCCCGGCCCCTCGGGCGCGGAGCGGACGTTGTGTTCGACCACGCGGTTGTCGGCGCCGTCGATGTCGAAGTCGAGGCGGAAGTTAAAAAAGTGCTGGTGATGGGGCGCCACGACGCCGGGCGCCACCAGATGGGCGTGATGGCCCGAGGGGTCTTGATGCAGCTCGGCCGCGGTTTGGGCTTTCACGCCCTTGGCGAGCATGATGCCGGTCAGGCCGCACTCGGCCGCGATGGTGCCGTCCTGACGGAACACCCAGGAGAGCTGGTAGTCGTAGTTGCTGATCGTCGCGATGAAGGTCAGCACGAGCTCGCGCGCGCGGTGCGACTGGTTCTGGTTGGCGACGAAGACGTCGAGATGCTTCCACAGCAGTCCGCCGTCGCGCTCGTAGATCGCGACGGCCTTCTCGACCTTGTACGGCTTGCCCAGGTCGTCGGCGAAGTCGGCGTCGATGAACGCCGCGTTGGCGGGCGCGTCCCGGAAAGGTTCAATCGGCCCGGCCATGCGGCCGATGCCGTACTCGCCCTCGTCGAAGGCGTTGCGAAACGACCAGTTCGGGTCGGGATCGCCGTAGGGCACGAGCATCTCGGACAGGGAAGCGCGGTAGAGGACCGAGCGCAGCTTGTCGCCGTCCTGATAGGCGACCTGGTACAGCACCGGCCCCTCGCGCGGATGCAAAGTGAAGCGGAAAACCCAGTTCTGCCAGCGGATTTCGTGGCCGTTCATCGTGTAGCTGGGGCCTTCGGGCTGGGAGATCACGAGGGGCTTGAGGCCGGGGCGGGCGGGCGGGTTCGACGCGTCGTCGAAGTCGCCGGGGGCCTTGGAGACGGGCACGATCCCGGTGTCGACGAGGTCGATGACCTTGCGCGCGTTGGTGTCGAGGAGGGCCACGACGCCCTCGACGGGATGCGCGTAGGGGTTCTTGTTGCCTTCGACGACATAGGCGAGGCCGCGCAGAAGGCGGTGCCCGGTCGTCTTTTCCGACGTGCTCATCGGCCCGGCGGCCCACAGATCCACCCAGAGCTTGTCCGGGTCGAGGCCGCGCTTGGTCATCGCCGCGCGCCAGCGCTCGTCGGCCTTCACGACGGCGGGGAACTTGTCGAACTCCTCGAGCATCACGTTGGGCTGGGCGCCGGGGCGGGTCGTCCAGGAGACGAGCTTGCCCGCGCCGAGATCGACGACGGCCTCGCTCAGCGCGTTGGCCGTCCGGTCGAAGACGACGAGGCCGGCCCGGCGCGCGAGGGGGGCCCCGGGCTTCCAGGATTTCATCTCGGCCTTCAGCGGCTCCTTGAGGGCCACCTGCGGGAAGAACACGCCCTCGGGAAGGGATTTGGCCGTCCGGACGATTTTGACCGCCGCCTCGATCTCCGCGGCGGTGAGCGGATCGAGCGGATGCTGGGCGAGCGCGGGGGCGGACAGGGCAAGGCCGAGGAAGAGGGGGATGATCATTCCCCTAAAATACAATTTTATCCGTCAGATTCGCCGTGAGTCTTTATCGCCGGAAACGGCGCCGAGCTCGGCCTCGATGATCGTCAGCGGCTTGCGCTTGACCTGATTGTAGATGCGTCCCAGGTATTCGCCGATGATGCCAAAGAAGATCGCGTTCAAGCTCAGCGAGAGAAGGATCAAGGTCGTGATGGTCGCGAAGCCGGCCGGCCAGCGCTGCCCGAAGATGATCTTGCCGATCGCGGTCCAGGCCAGCGCGAGAAAGGTCGCCAGCGAGATCAGCAGGCCCGTATAGGTCGCGACGCGCAGCGGGACGATCGAGTGGTTGAGGATGCCGTCGATCGCCAGGCCGACGAGGTCTTTCAGCGAGAACTTGCTGATTCCGCGAGCGCGCTCGCCGCGGTCGTAGGGCACGCCCACCTGGTTGAAGCCGAGCGTCGCGAGCGTGCCGCGCAGATAGGGGTTGGAGTCCTCGATCTTCGCCAGCTCCTCGATCACGCGGCGGTCCACGAGGCGGAAATCTCCGGCGTCGTGCGGCAGCTCGTCCTCGCTCAGCGAGTCGATGAGCCGGTAGAACGCCGAGCGCGCGGCGTTGATCCACCACGCCTCGCGCCGGGAGCGGCGCACGCCGTAAACGACCTGGTGCCCGCCTTCCCACAGCTCGAGGAAGCGGGGGATCAGCTCCGGGGGATCCTGGAGGTCGCAGTCGAGCTGGATCGCGGCGGCTCCGCGCGCGCGAAGGTAGCCGGTCAGGATCGAGCGTTGGTAGCCGAAGTTGCGCGAAAAGCGCACCGCGCGCACGCGGGGGTCCGCGGCCGCCAGGCGCCGCAGGATCGCGAACGTGCCGTCCGTGCTGTGGTTGTCCGTGAAGACGATCTCGAAGTCGTAGGCGGGGAGCGCGGCCATCGTCGCCGCGACGCGGGCGGCCAGCGCCTCGACGTTTTCCTCCTCGTTGTAGACCGGAACGACGAAGGAGATCAGCTTCTTTTCCATCGGATTCATGAAGTCCTCGCCGCCGCGCAGTCGGCCAGCCCCTCGGTCAGACCGACGCGCGGCTTCCAGCCCGGGACGGACGGGCCGCGCCAAGGGCGCATGACCTCTCGTTCCCGGTACGGCCGCCCGCCCCAGATCACCTCGACTTTTCCCGCGGCTTGCGCGTAGGCCGCGACGATCTCGCGCAGGGTCCGCCGTCGTCTGGAGGAGACCGTCCAGACCGACCCCGACAGCGCGGGGGCCGACCGCAGGGCGCGCGCCGCGCGGATCAGGGCCGCGGCCGCGTCGTCCACGTGGATCAGGTCGACGAGCTGGCGGCCGGGAGACAGCTTCAAGGGGCATCCGGCCGCACGCGCCGCGTCGAGCTGGCCGAGCACCTTGCCGCGCGGGTCGCCGGGACCGTAGACGTCGCACAGCTGCACGGTGGCGACGCGCAGCGGCGTGGCGGCCGCGTAGTAAGCCGCGATGTCCTGAAAGCCCTGCTTCATCGCCGCGTACAGCGAGACCGGCTCGTAGCGGGCGGTCCCTCCCGCGTGCTGCCAATAGGTGCCGGCGCTCACGAGGACGCCGCGCCCCCGGCGCGCGCACGCCTCGGCGAGATGGACGCCGAGGCGAAGATTCGCGTCGAGGAGCGCGTCGACGTCGTTCTCCGCGTGATCATAGGAGGCGAGCGCGGCGAGATGAAAGGCCGCGTCGGGACGGGCTTGCGCGACGATCCGGGACATGGAGCGCATCGTGCCGTCGTGGCGGCGCGGGGTGAAGGGGGCGGGCCCGCGCGGGGCGGCGCGGACGACGGCGTCCACGCGCACGCCCTGCGCCTGAAGCGCCGCGCACAGGCGGCGGCCGAGAAAGCCCGTCGCGCCGGTGACCAGGGCCCGCTTCATCGGGCGGCTCCTTCGCGCGCGGCCGCGATCAGGACGTCGGCCATGTAGTCGATCATCGGCGGGGTCAGGCCCGGATACACGCCGAGCCAGAAGGTGTGCGTGGCGACCCGGTCCGTGTTC
>JAHFCD010000118.1 GCA_023249695.1 Elusimicrobiota bacterium | reverse complement strand
GGACGCGTGCTCAACGGGACGCCCGGCGTACATGACGACGACGTCGTCGGCCATCTCGGCGACGACGCCGATGTTGTGGGTGATCAGCACGATCGCCATGTGGTATTCGCGCTGGAGGTCCTTCATCAGCTCGAGGATCTGGGCCTGGATCGTGACGTCGAGCGCGGTCGTCGGCTCGTCGGCGATCAGGACGTCGGGCTCGCAGGACAGCGCGATCGCGATCATCGCGCGCTGGCGCATGCCGCCGGAGAACTGGTGCGGATAATCATGCACCCGTTCTTCCGGGTGCGGGATGCCGACCTTCTTGAGGAGATCGACGGCCTTGGCCATCGCCTTTTCCTGGGTGAGGCCCTGATGGAGCACGACGGCCTCGGCGATCTGCTCCCCGACCTTGATGACGGGGTTCAGGCTGGTCATCGGCTCCTGGAAGATCATCGCGATGCGGTTGCCGCGGATCTTGCGCATCTCCTCCTGGGACATCTTCAGGAGATCCTGGCCGTTGAACAGGATTTCTCCGCCGACGACCTTCGCGGGCGGTTCCGGGAGCAGGCGGAGAATGCTCAGCGCGTGGACGCTCTTCCCCGAGCCCGACTCTCCGACGACGGCGAGCGTCTTTCCGGGGTGGAGGTCGTAGCTGACCCCGTCGACCGCCTTGACGGTCCGTTCGCGCGTGATGAAGTGCGTCCGCAGACCGCGGACGGAGAGGACGGGTTCGCTCACCTGTTGATCACTTAGATGGAAGTCGTGACGAGGCTCTCGGTGGAGAGCACGCCGGGGGTCGCGCGGATGTCGCGGACGACGACGTTGGAGAGGGTGGCGACGTCTTCGGTCTCGATGTCGAGCACGAGGTCCCAGCGGCCGAACACGGCGGTGACGTGCGAGACGCCCTTGAGTTCCTTAATACGGGTCAGCGCGGCCTTTTCCTTTCCCGCCATCAATCGCACCAGCACCAGTCCGGTCACCATGTCGCGCCCCCCAAGGTACGCCTGTCGAGGTTCGAAGTATATCAAAAAACCCCGGAAACGGAGACCTTTTACATTTGGGGGCGTCGGCGACCGGGCCCGGGCGCCGCCCCAGCCGCGCGCGGATCAAGTAGAATCTTCCCCTCATGCGCCTGACCCCAACCGTGCGAAGCGGACTCGTGCTGCTGGCGTCGGTCATGCTGTTGTACGCCGCGGTGTTCTCGCTTTGGACCTGGCGCGGCAAGAGCCGCGCGCTCCGGCTCGCCGCGTCGAAGGCCGAGCATCTGCACTACGACATCGTCGAGCTGTCGCTGACCTTCGCCGACGCGTCGCTCGACGAGTCCTTCCAGGCGGCGCCCCCCCGCTTCGTCGTGACGCGCGGCACCGAGACGCTGACGACGATCGCGGGCATACGCGAGATGACGGCGCGGCGCATCGCTCCGGGGCTGTGGACGGCGCGCTGGCCGGTGCCGTGGAACGCGCCGCCGGGCGAGTACCGCCCCGCGCTTCTGGGCCGGCCGGATCTCGACGAGCGGCTGGCGTCCGCCCCGTTCCGGATCTCGCGGCGAACGCCCAAGCCGATGCCGAAGGGTTTCGTCGTCGCCACGCTCGAGAGCGTCATGCCGCTCTCGTCGATGAAGGTCAAGGGGCCGGACGGGAGCATGACGGATTGGCGCGGCCTGCTCGACTGGGCGAAGTACGTCGGCGCCGACGCGTTCTGGATGCTCGGCGGCCAGACGCCGGGACTGGGCAAGGACGAGATCTGGATGAAGACCAATCTCGAGCTGATTCCCAAGGTCGCCGAGGAATGCAAGAAGCGCGGCCTTCAGTTCGGCGTGTACGCGATGTTCTCGCTGACGATGTCGAAGGCCGTCTTGAGCGGTTATGAGTATGGCCTGGAAATCAAGGACGGCCAGCCCGTCGTCACCCGCGCGATCTCGCTGCGCGACAACAAGCGCCTCTCGGACGTCGCCGCGTTCCTGAAGCCGTACGCCGACGACCCGAACGTCGACTGGGTCGGGCTCGACTACATCCGCAACGCGCTCGGCGGCTACGAGCTCGTCGACGACTTCGTCGCCGAGATGCCGGGGGTGACGGTGCCGTCCGAATGGCGCCGGCTGACGCGCAACGAGCGCATGGTCTGGCTCGCGCGCAAGAAGATCATGCGCCGCGATATGCATTTCGTCGAGGCCTGGGAGTGGTGGCGCGCGCGCCGCGCCGCGCTGATCGTCAAGGAGATCAAGGCCCGCCTCGGCGGCAAGGCGCTCTGGGCGTTCACCTTGACCTGGGAGAAGGGCTGGCACCACGGCCAGGATCCGGTCATGATGAACGACGCGGGCGTCGACATCGACGCGCTCATGTTCTACGAGGCCGACAAGCCTCAGTACGGGGCGATGATGAAGAGCTGGAACGAGTACGTCAAGCGCGGCGACGTCCAGGTGCTCCCCGGCGACATCTTCGATTGGGGCCTGCACCAGAAGGACGCGGCCGGCCCCGGCGAGTTCGGCCGCCGCATGAAGTCCGCGATCACGGGCGTGTACGGCGACGGCCCCGCGCGCGGAGTTTTCTATCATGACGTCGCCCGCCTGCTGTGGGGCCGTCTCGGCACCTGGGGCACGCGCGGCTGGGCCGACGAGGCCGCCAAGATTTCCCGTTTCGTTAAATCACAGCCGGACCCGGAGAAGACCCGATGAAGATTATCCTGCTGTCCGCCGTCCTCGCGACCGTGGCCCACGCCGGCGCCGCGCCCGAGCCGGTCGGCAAGTGCGTGCCGCAGGTCGTTCCGGCCGCGAAGAAGACGGCGCTGACCTTCCCCGACGGCCGGAAGATCAAGATCGACCTCGTGGACACGCCGATGTCGCGCGAGGTCGGGCTCATGTGCGTGACGAAGATGCCCCGCACCTACGGCATGCTGTTCGTCTTCCCCAACGACATGTACCTCAATTTCTGGATGAAGAACACCTTGGTCCCCCTCGATATCCTGTGGATCGGGCCGGACAAGAAGATCACCGTGATCCACGAGAAGCTTCACGAGTCCACGGTGGACACGCCCGACGATAAGATCGTCACCGCGGGCGGCAAGGGCCAGTTCGTCCTCGAGCTCGCCTCGGGCGAGGCCTCGCGCCGCAAGCTCAAGGCCGGCGATCAGCTCAAGTTCGACGCCGCGATCCCCGGCAAGTAATCGCCTGACGCCTTATTTGGTCTTGGCGGGAGGGAGGCGGAGCAGCTCGATCTCGGGGTGCTTCTCCGAGAGGTACTGCAGGGACCAGGGCGTCGGGAAGAGGATCATCTCGCTGCCTTCCTCGTCCTTGACGCGCGCGGACTGCATCGGCAGGGCGACGGCGTCCACGGCGCCGGGCTTGGTGTTCGGCCCGACCCAGCGGGCGAGGGTCCAGGCCATCGGCTCGAGGCGCGAATCCACCCCGTACTCGGACTGCAGGCGGAACTGCGCGACCTCGAACTGGAGCGGGCCGACCGCGGCGAGCAAGGTGGTCTTCGAATCGCCCATGTCGCGCGGGGTCAGCGCGCGCACGACGCCTTCGCGCAGGAGCTGCTCGAGCCCCTTGGCGAACGGCTTGTACTTCGCGGGGTTCGGGTTGCTGATGCGCGCGAAGCACTCGGGCGCGAAGCGCGGGATCTCGTCGTAGACGACCTTCGGGTCCTCGGAGAGCGTGTCGCCGATGCCGAAGTCGGAGTAGCCGACGAGGCCGATGACGTCGCCGGCGTAGGCCTCTTCGATGATCTCCCGGTCGCGGCCGAAGATCTTGTGGGCGTTGGCCAGGCGGAAGGATTTCCCGGTGCGGCTGTGCGTCACGGTCAGATCGCGGGTGAACTTCCCCGAAACGACCCGGACGAACGCGACGCGGTCGCGGTGCTTCGGATCCATGTTGGCCTGAATCTTGAAGACGAAGCCGGAGAACGACTCCCGGTCGGGTTGGATCAGCCCGGCGGTCGAGGAGCGCGCGGCGGGCGCGGGCGCGTGCTGGAGCAAAGCGTCGAGCAGCATCTGCACGCCGAAGTTGTTCACGGCCGAGCCGAAGTACACCGGCGTCGTGCCCCCTTTCAGGGCGTCCGCGGCGTCGAAGCCCGCCCCGGCGGCCTCGAGCAGGTGCACCTGCTCGACGAAATGGTGGTAGGAGTCCTCGTCGAGCGCCTCCTTGACGGCGGGGTCGTCGATGCCGGCGACCTGCACGGGGGCCTTGTAGGCGCCGCGCACGGTGCGCTCGAACATGTGCGCCTGCTTCGTCACGCGGTCGTACACGCCCTTGAAGCGCTGGCCCACGCCCATGGGCCAGTTCACGGGATAAGGATGGAGCTGGAGCTGGTTCTCGAGCTCGTCGAGCAGTTCGAGCAGGTCGCGGGTCTCGCGGTCGAGCTTGTTCATGAAGGTCAGGATCGGGATGCCGCGCAGGCGGCAGACCTCGAACAGCTTGAGCGTCTGCGGCTCGATGCCCTTGCCGGCGTCGATGACCATGACGGCCGCGTCGACGGCGGTCAGCACGCGGTAGGTGTCCTCGGAGAAATCCTTGTGGCCGGGGGTGTCGAGGAGATTGATCCGGTGGCCTTCGTAGTCGAACTGCAGGACGGTCGAGCTCACGGAAATTCCGCGCTTGCGCTCGAGCTCCATCCAGTCCGAGGCGGAGGAGCTTTGATTTTTGCGCGCCGTGACCGAGCCGGCGAGCTGCAGCGCGCCGCCGTAGAGCAGGAGCTTCTCCGTCAGCGTGGTCTTGCCGGCGTCGGGGTGGGAGATGATCGCGAAGGTGCGGCGTCGCGCGACTTCGGTCTTTATGTCGGACATGAAGGGTAAACGAGGTCCTGTGATCGGCGTTTACGCGTCGAAGCGGTAGCCGAAGCCGCGGACGGCGACGATCTTGTCGGCAACCGCGCCGATCTTGTTGCGCAGGTGGGAGAGCGTCACGTCGATGACCTTCGTCGTCAGGTCGATGCCCGAGTCGTAGCCCCAGACGTGCTGCAGCAGGAAGTCGCGCGTCAGCACGCGGCCTTTGCGGTACACGAGGAACCAGAGCAGGTCGAATTCCTTGGCGGACAGCGGGATCTCGTCCGCGCCGATGTGGACCTTGCGCGAGGTCCGGTCGAGCTTGACGCCGCCCGCTTCGACCGTGGTCGGCTCCTCGGCCTTCCCGGCGCGGCGCAGGATCGTCGCGATGCGGGCGACGAGCTCCTCGGTGTTGAACGGCTTGGCGATGTAGTCGTCGGCGCCGACGCGCAGGCCGGCGATCTTGTCGGCGACGTCCTTTTTCGCGGTCAGGATGATGACGGGGAGGCCCGAGAGCTTCTCGTCGTTGCGCAGCTCGGCGAGGAGGTCGACGCCGTCGCCGTCGGGGAGGTTCCGGTCGAGGAGCAGGAGCTCGGGGGGCTGCTTCTTCAAGCGCGCCCGCGCCTTCGTCAGGGTATCGACGGTGTGGGCCTCGTAGCCCTCGCCCTTGAGCACCTCGAGAATGAGGTCGGCCGTCGCGGCCTGGTCCTCGACGACGAGAATCTGCGCCTTGATCACCGCGCGAAGTTTAGCACATTCACAATGGAATGTTGCCGCGGTTTTCGTGGGTGCCGGGCACCCGCTTATCCTTGAGGAATCGCAGCGCCCGCACGATCTTGTAGCGCATCTGCGAGGGCTCGATGACCTCGTCGATCGAGCCCGTCGACGCGGTTTGATACGGGGAGGCGAACTTGGCCGCATATTGTGCTGAGAGCGTAGCTCTCAGCGCCGCCTTGTCCGCGTCGGTCTTGCAGGCCGCGATCTCGCGCGAGTAGAGGATCTCGACGGCGCCCGCGGGACCCATCACGGCGATCTCGGCGCACGGCAGGGCGAAGTTGAAGTCCCCCTTCATGTGCTTCGAGCTCATCGCGATGTACGCGCCGCCGTACGCCTTTCTCAGGATGACGGTGATCTTCGGCACGGTCGCCTCGGCGAACGCGAACAGGAGCTTCGCGCCGTGGCGGATGATGCCGCCGTGCTCCTGCGTGAGGCCGGGCCAGTAGCCGGGCACGTCCACCAAGGTGAGCACCGGGATGTTGAAGCAGTTCAGGAAGCGGATGAAGCGCGCGGCCTTGTCGGAGGCGTTGATGTCGAGCGCGCCGGCGGCGTGCGCCGGGTTGTTGGCGATGACGCCGACGACCTCGCCGCCCATGCGGCAGAAGCCGGTGACGATGTTCTTGGCGAAGCCCGCCTGCACCTCGAAGAACTTGTGCTCGTCGGCGATCTGCCAGACGATGTGGTGGACGCGGTAGGACTTGCGCGGGTCCAGGTCGCACATCTTCTCGAGCAGCGGAACGGACCGGCGGATCGGATCAGGGTTCGCCACGCGGGGCGGCTTCTCCCAGCGGTTCTGCGGCAGGTAGCTCAGCAGCTCGCGCACCTGGCGGAAGCAGTCGGGCTCTGACTTCGCGACGAAGTGGCAGACGCCGGACTTCGAGGTGTGGGCCTCGGAGCCGCCGAGCCCGTCGAACGTGACCTCCTCTCCCGTCGCGGCCTTCACGACGTCGGGGCCGGTCACGAACATCTGCGAGATGCCCTCGACCATGAAGATGTAGTCGGTCAACGCCGGCGAATAGACGGCGCCGCCGGCGCAGGGTCCCAAAATCACGGAAATCTGGGGAATCACGCCGGAGCATTTCACGTTGCGCTGGAAAATCTCGGCGTAGCCGTCGAGGCTGTCCACGCCTTCCTGGATCCGGGCCCCGCCGGAATCCAGGAGGCCGACGACCGGCACGCGGTTCTCGTAGGCGAGGTCCATCACCTTCACGATCTTCTTCGCGTGCGCGAGGCCGAGCGAGCCGCCGAGCACGGTGAAGTCCTGCGCGTACACGCAGACTTCCTTGCCGTTAATTTGGCCGAAACCTGTTATCACCCCATCCCCAGGAATGTCCTTGTCCTTCAGGCCGAAATCCGTCGCGCGGGTGGTGACGAGGAGGTCGAGCTCTTGAAACGTCCCTTCGTCGAGAAGGTAGTGGATGCGCTCGCGGGCCGTGAACTTGCCGCGCGATTTCTGGGCCTCGACGCGAGCCGCGCCGCCGCC
>JAHFCD010000117.1 GCA_023249695.1 Elusimicrobiota bacterium | reverse complement strand
AGAAAAGACTCGCCGTCAGGGACAGGGCCAGCAGCGCCGCCAAAAAAGCGAAGGACTGGAAGGCCATGCTCTGGGTCGTGTCGACGCCGAGCACGGCGGAGGCGACGAGGGCCGCGAGCACGAAGGCTCCCGCGGGGGTGAAGCGGCGGCGGGCCCAGTGGAGGAGGGAGGAAGCCGCCCGGCGCCCATGATAGCGCAGGCGGTCCATCAGGCGGGCACGGGCAGCTCTTTGAGGATGGTCTCGACGACGGCCTGAGGGGTGACGCCGGAAAATTTCGCCTGCGGATCGAGCATGAGCCGGTGCGCGATGACCGGGACCGCCATCTCGCGGATGTGCTCCGGCAGCGCGAAGTCCGAGCCGTCGAGCAGGGCCGCGGCCTGCGCGACCTTCATCAAGGCGAGCGACGCGCGGGGGCTGGCGCCCATCTTGACGGACGGCGCCTTGCGCGTGGCCGCGACGATGTCGACGATGTACCGCTTGAGCTCCGGCGCGAGCCGGACCTCCGCGACGCGGCGGCGCAAAGCCAGGACCTCCGCCAAGGTCACGCTGGCCGTCACGCGCGAAATCGGATGGCTCTTCTCCTGGGCGGAGAGGATGGCCACCTCCTCCTCCGGGCCGACGTAGCCGAGGCCGCACTGCATCATGAACCGGTCCATCTGGGCCTCCGGCAGGGGATAGGTGCCATGGAACTCGACGGGGTTCTGGGTCGCGATGACGAAGAACAGCTCGGCCAGCGGATAGGTCGTGCCGTCCATGCTGACCTGGGCCTCGCCCATCGCTTCCAAAAGGGCGGATTGGGTCCGGGGCGAGGCGCGGTTGATCTCGTCGGCCAGCAGGATGTTCGTGAAGATCGGCCCCTCGTGGAAGCGGAAGGCCTGCGTCTTGGGATCGAAGATGGACACGCCGAGGATGTCGGAAGGCAGGAGATCGGGCGTGAACTGGAGGCGGCTGAAGCTCGCCCCGACGGACTTCGCCAGGGCCTTGGCCATCGTCGTCTTGCCGGTCCCGGGATAATCCTCGAGGAGAACGTGGCCGCCCGCGCCGAACGCGGCCAGCAGCTTGCGTATGGAGCCGGTCTGGCCCTGCATCACGCTTTCGATGTTGGCGGAGATCTTCCGGAACAGGTCTCGCGGCGTCGGGGTATCGCTCATGGGGTTGGGTGCGCGCCCAAGCATAACCGGAGAACGCCCGCCTCGCAAGACCGGGAGCGGACGGCGCGGAGTTATGGCATAATCGGCCCGTGATTTCACGCCTCGCTCCGACGAGCGTCCTCCTCATTTTCGGCGCCGCGCTGCGCTTTGCGTACCTGGGCAGCAGGTCCCTGTGGTTCGACGAGGCGTTGAGCCTGATCGGGGGGACCCGGCCGCTCGCGCTGACGCGCGATTTTCTCCTGCGCTGCGAAGTGAGCCCGCCGCTGTTCTCCGCTCTGATGCACGCGTGGCTTCCATTCTTCGCCGATCCGCGCCTGGGCCTGCGCGTCTTCTCGGCCCTCTGCGGCGTCGCGGCTCTCTTCGCGTTCCGGGGCCTGAGCGAGCGCCTCCTGCCCCCCCGCGCGCGGCTGCTCGCGCTCTTCCTCGCGGCGGCATCGTCGTACTGGCTCCACCTCGCGCAGGACGGCCGGGTGTACGGCCTGCTCTCGCTGATCATCGTGTGCGAGGCGCGCGTCGCCCTCGAGCTGACCGAGCGCCCGACGCGGCGGCTGTGGGCCGCCTACGCCGCGCTCGGCGCCCTCGGTCTCTACGCGCATTACTATTTCGGCCTGATCCTCGCCGCGCACGCGTCGTGGCTGCTGCGGCATTTTCGGAGTTCCCCGCGCGAGCGAAAGGCCCTGATTCTCGCGCACGCCGCCGTCGCGGCGGCCTTTCTGCCGTGGCTTCCCTCCTTCCTGATCCAGTTCGGCATGCACCGGGGAGACCTCGCCGTCGGCGACCCGCTGACCCCGCGCCACCTGTGCGGCCTGATCGGGACCTTGTTCTTCGACGTCACGTATCTGGGCCTGCTTCTTCCCGCCTGGTTCACGCCCGCGCTCGGCGCCGGCCTTCTCGCGGGCTGCGCCGCGGGCGCGGCCCGTCTCGCGCGTCGCGGCGGCGACGCCGACGAGCAGCGCGCGCTCGGCTTCCTCCTCTGGCATGTCGTCGCGTTCATTTCCCTGGTGGGCGCGGCCGAGCTCCTCTGCGGACGCCCGGTGACGCAGGCGCGCTATTTCGCGTCGATCGCGCCGCTCCTGTACCTGCTCCTCGCGCTCGTGCTCTCGCGGCCCGGCCGCCCCGCGGCCGTCGCCCGCCTGGCGGTCGAGGCCCTCGTCCTCGCCGGCGCCGTCGGCTATTTCGTCTCCGGCAAGATCGTCGATCCGCGCCTCGACCGCCTGGCCGCCTCGCTCCAAGGCTCCGACCGGCGCCTTCCCCTCGTCTACCTCGAGACCTATTACTACCTGCCGATGCGCTACTACTACCTCCCCGAGCGCCCGCACTTCCTCGTCGCCGAGGCGGCCGAAGGCATCGACTACCGCAGCCTGCCCCCGTACGACGGCGTGCTCGGGCGGGAGCGCCTGAGCCGGCTCGGCCCTTGCGTCGTCCTCGACGAGAAGCGCGTCCTCGGCGGCCCGGCGCGTTCGATCGGCACCGGCGCGCAGGTCGCCGCCCTGCTCGAGCGGTCGGCGCTCGGCGCCAAGAAATAGCCGCCCCTGGCGAAAGGCCGCCGCCGGGGCTACACTTGAGCATCAACTTCTCGGAGCAGGAGCTCGCCCTCGGCCGCAACATCATCGAGACCTGCCGCGACCTGGAACGGCGCGGGCTCAACCAGGGGACCTCGGGGAACGTCAGCGTGCGCCTGGGCCAAGACTCGGCGGACGGCTTTCTCATCACCCCCACCGCGATGCCCTACGACATCATGCAGCCCGAGGACATGGCCCACATGCGCTTCGACGGCGGCAGCACCGGCCGCCGCGAGCCCTCGAGCGAGTGGCGCTTCCATCTCGACATCTACCGCACCCGCCCCGAGGTCGGCGCCGTCATCCACACCCACAGCGGCTACTCGACCACGCTCGCCTGCCTCCGGCGCGACATACCGGCCTTTCACTACATGATCGCCCTGTTCGGCGGCGCCGACATCCGCTGCAGCGACTACGCCACCTACGGAACCCAGGAGCTGTCCGACCTCGTGCTCAAGGCGCTCGAGGGGCGCAGCGCGGCGCTGATGGGCAGCCACGGCCTGATCGTGCTGGGCCCGACGCTGCAGCGCGCGCTGGCGCTGACCGTGGAGGCGGAGACGCTCGCCATGATGTACTGGCGGGCCCTGCAGATCGGAGAGCCGCGGCTGCTCGACGCCGCCGAGATTCTGCGCGTCCGGGAAAAATTCGCCGCCTACGGCTACGGCGCGGCGAAGAAATAGCTCCCGGTCAGGCCTCGACGGGGACGCCCCAGGGCTGCGCGTCGGCCGGCAAGCTGTCGTCGACGTCGAGCGGGCGCACGATCCGGATCGCGCGAATGGCGGCCAGCGCGCGGATGATCGGGTAGCACGGGTCGAACTCGAACCAGCGCACGGCGAAGTTGACCCGCGTGCACTGCCGGTGATGGTTGTTCTGGAAAAGCTCTCCCAAGGTGAGGAAGTCGAAGGGCAGCGTGTTGCGCGACTGATCCTTGGTCGCGAAGTTGCGGTAGCCGTAGCGGTGGCCGCACCAGTTTACGATCGCCCCGTGTATCGGCCCCATCAGATAATGGGCCGGCAGGAGCAGCCACATCCACCAGACCGTGGCGAACTTGAAGTAGAAGGCCGCGTAGAACACGGCCCAGAACGCCATGGACAGCGGATGGTCGCCGATCTTCTCCAGCAGCAGCCAGCGTGGATAGCCGCCGTCGAACCGGGCTTCGACGACCTCGCGGTCGTGGCCGATGGCGCTGAAGCGGCGGAAGGTCGCCATCATCATCGACGCCACGTTCGTGAAGAACGCCGGCGAATGCGGATCCTTACCGGTGTCGCTGTAGGCGTGATGCAGCCGGTGCAGCAGCGCGTAGGCGCGCGGATTCAGATAGGAGAATCCCTGGGAGACGTACGCCACCAGATGGAAGAAGCGGTCCCAGCCCCAGCTCATGACGAACATCCGGTGCGAGGCGTACCGGTGCATGAAGAAGGTCTGCGAAAAAAGCGAAACGAACCAGTGCGCCAGGAAGAATGCGATGATGATCATGTACCTATTTATTATCATTTTTATTTATTCCGCCGCTCGCGGAAAAACCAGATGATCTACAAAATTTTTCGGGGTGCCGAATGGGACGAGGCCCGGGCCGCGGACCGCTTCGCGGGCTCGCCGGTCGACCTCCAGGACGGCTTCATCCACTTCTCGACCGCCGCGCAGGCCGCCGAGACCGCCGCCCGGCATTTCGCCGGCGTCAGCGGGCTGGTGCTGGCGGAGATCGACCCGGACCGGCTCGGCGCCCCCCTCATCTGGGAGCCGTCGCGCGGCGGCGCGCTGTTCCCCCACCTCTACGGCGCCCTGCCCCTGAGCGCCGTCGTCCGCACCTGGATTCTGCCCCTGGACCCCGACGGGCGGCACCGCCTGCCGGCCGGCCTGCGCTGAGCCGGGCGTTCTCCTTTCGTTTCCATAGGGTTCACGCCAAGTTTCATTGCCGATACGCGCGCGCGGGCTTAGACTATGCGCATGAGAACGAACGTCGAGCTCGAAGGCATCGCCCGGTCCCTTCTGCTCAGCCGGGGAACGGCGCCGAAGTGGCTGCGCGCGGAGCTCGCTCACGCTCCCGCGCTCCGCCGCGAGACCAAGGCCGACCCCGACCGCTACCGCGGCCACATGGCCGTCGCGCTGTCGGTCGGCGGCCTGCTCGCGGCCTTCCTGTGCTGCACCGGGCCGCTCGGGGACATCTCGTTCGCCCCGGAGAAGGTCGCGGCGCGCGCGGCGAGCGTCGATCCCGACGCCGCCGAGGCGATCGCTTTGGTCCAGGAATGGCGTCCGGCCGGCGATGAGAAGCCGGTGCGAAGCCGCCTCGCCGGCGCCGTCCTCAATCCTTCCTATTCCCGGGCCTGGAGCGCGGAGAAGACGGAGGAGGACTCCTATCTCGTGATCTTCCGGGAGCCCGCAGGCACGCCGGCCTACGCCTTCGAGGTGCACCTCGAGTCGGAAGCGGTCGAGGCGACGCCCGAGGCCGTGGAACGGCTGACGATGCTGCGCGTGCGCGAGGCGACGGAGTCGCCGGACGCCCTCGTGGCTAGCGCGGCTGGAGCCAGGAATTGACGGCCGCGATGGACGAGTCGTCGAGCCCGCCGACGGCTTCCTTGAGCTTGAGGTAGCTCAGCGCGAAATGGCAGCTCGCCCGCGCGAGCTCGGTCCGCGTGCGGAAGACCTGATCCTGCGCGTTGAGCACGTCGATCGTCGTGCGCGTGCCGGCGACGACGCCTTTCTCGGTGCCGTGAAGCGCCTGCTCGACGGAGGCCGCGGCCCGGTCGAACGCGACGACCTTGGCCGCGCTCTGGCGCACGTTGCCGAACTCGCGGCGGACGTTCAGCCCGATCTCGCGCCGGCCCGCCTCGAGCCTTTGCCGGGCCCTCTCGGCCCGAAGCTCGCTCTGCACGACCGAGGCGTGCGCGTAGCCGCCGGAGAAGATCGGCACGCTGAGCTGGAGGCCTAAGAGGCTCGTCTTCGTGCCGCGGTTGAGGCTGAAGTCGAGCTCGTTGGAGGCGCGGCGATGCGCCGCGGTCAGGTCCAAGGTCGGATAGTGTCCGCTCTTGGCCTTCTCGATCTCCTGCTCGGCGGCGGCGAGCTCGAAGCGCAGCACGGCGAGGGCCGGGTTGGAGCGCTCGGCGTGGAAAAGCCAATCCTCGACCTTGCCGTAGGTCTCCACGGGCGGCATGAGCTTGACGTCGATCGTCGCGAGCTCGCCCGGCTCCGAGTTCATGACCGATTGAAGAATCATGCGGGCGCTCTGCAGCGCGTTCTCGGCCTCGAGCTCGAAGGCTCCGGACAGATCCCGGCGCGCCTGCACCTCGTACACGTCGATGACGGTCCCCGCGCCCGATTTGTACGCCTTCTCCGTCATCTCGAGGGTGCGCTCGAAGGTGTTCTTTTTCGCGGTCTCCATCTGGAGCTGGGTCGCGGCCAATAAAGCGTCGAAGTAGGCGCCGGCGACGCGCAGCGCGAGCGACTGGGCCTCCTGCCTCAGCGACGCGTCGGCGCGCGCCGCGAGCGCCTGGGCTTCGCGGAACTGCGCCCAGTTCTGCTTGCGGTACAGCGGCTGGCGCAAGGTCACCGCGTAGCTCTCGCTGTAGTAATAGAGCCGGCTCGTGGTCTCCACGCCGCGCGCGTCCTTGGCGGTGGTCTCGGTGTCGTTGCGGCTCGCCGAGCCCGTGAAGCCGACCGCCGGCAGCAGGCCCGCGACCGCCTTGGGCACCTCCTTCTTATCGGCCGCGGCTGAGGCCGCGGCGGAGAGGTAGAGCGCGTCGTGAGCCAGCGCCGCACGGTAAGCCGTCAGCAGGTCGGTCGCCGCGGCGGGGGCGGCCAGAAACAGGACCAAGATGATCGCCCGCACTCTATCTCTCCACGAACGAAGTCGACACCCGGCGGATCAGCGGGGTCAGAAGATAGTTGAGCATGGTCCGTGAGCCCGTCTTCAGGATCACGTTCGCGGACATGCCGGCCTGTATGCGCCGCGCGCCGAGCTTCTTGAGACCCGCGGGCGCGACCTCGACGCGGGCCAGGAAGTAGGGCGCGCGGGTCATCGGATCGGTCAAGCGATCGGCCGAGATCGAGATCAGGGTCCCGTCGACGAACAGATTCGGCATGTCGGAAAATCCGCTGAAGCGGATGTCGGCCGGCATGCCGGGCCGCATCCGGTCGACAAGGTGCGGCGGCACCTGGGCCTCCAAGACCAACTGCTCGTCTTTCGGAACGATGTCCATGATCCGGGCGCCCGCCGGAATCACCCCGCCCACGGTCTGCATTGTCAGGCCGACGACTCGGCCGGACACGGGGGCGCGGATCAAGGAGCGGTTCACGTCGGTC
>JAHFCD010000116.1 GCA_023249695.1 Elusimicrobiota bacterium | reverse complement strand
CGCGGTCGCCAGCGGGACGGCCGTCGCGGCCGTAGCGGCGCCGGCCGGGGTCCCGGTCGAGACGGAGGAAGCCATCGGGTTGACGAGCTTGGCGTTCGGCGACGACTCGAAGACCCCGCCGTCGGGCACGCGCCCGCGCGCCTTGGCGGCGACCGTCTTCTCGCGGTCGGCCTTGAGATGGGACCACCAATTGTAGAAGAGCACGCCGGGCACGGCCAAGGCGACCACGAGGATCACCCAGCCGAGGCCGCCGCGAGCGTTCGCCGAGCCGGCCATCAGTTCAGCCTCTTTTTTGGGATCGCGGTCATCACCGAGGCGGACACGACGTTCCAGCCCATCATGTCGGGCTTCTTCGTGACCTCGAGATTGCTGACGTGCATCAGCGGCGTCGCGCCCTCGAGGCGCATGAGCCAGATGTAGACTTCGTTGAACTTGACCGTGAGCTGGACGGTCGAGGTTTGAAAGATGATGCCGCTGCTCTCCGACTCGATGACGGGGCGGAACAGCTCCGGCGTCAGGCTATCGGCGCGCAGCGAGTCGATCATCGCGTTCGAGAGCCACTGCGCCTGGTCCTTCAATTGCGGCAAAGTCCCATAAGAGCCGATCAGTTGGGTGCGCAGCTCCTGGTACGCGGCGCCGGATTCCGACATCGCGCGGGCCGCGTCGATCTCCCTCTGCAGGCGGGAGATCTTGTCCTGCGGCGGCTTGTAGATCCCGAAGTAAGCGGCCGCGATCAGCAGCGCGCTGATCCCGAACGCCTTGCCGAACCGCTTGGCGCCTTTGTGGCGGATCGTATTGAGGAGCAGTTCGCCCTCGGCCTTGACCGCGTTCAGGTAGACCTGAATGTCGATGTCTTTGCCGGCCATTAGGATTTCCCCTTCGCTTTCAGTTCGATGATGAATTCCGTCCGGTCTTCGAGCTTGCGCGCGAGCGCCTCGGGATCGAGGCCGCCGCCGGACAGGTCCGGCGCGGCCGCTTTTCCTTGCACTGAAATCTGCACGTCGAACAGCGGCCCGAGCTTCGGGTCGCGGAGCAGGATCTCCTTGAACTGGAAGGCCGTATCCTGCTCCTCGGCGCCCGTGGCGCCGCGGACGCGGCCGCGAAGGCTGATCTCCATTCCGCCCTTCTCGCTGGCCAGGGGATTGGACGCGGTGACCTTGGTCAGCCACATGGTCTCCGGCATGAGCTCCACGATCTGCCGCAGGATGGGCGAAAGGACCTGGCGTCCGGGGCCGGTGACCCCGCTCAGGCGCGCGAGCTGATCCCTCATGTCGGCCAGCTTGGTTTCGATATCGGCGGGCTGCAGGCCCTGGAGCGCGGCCTTCACCTCCGCGTCCACGGTGTAGTTGTCCAGCTCCTTGGCTCGCTGGCTGTAGGTCGTCGTCTGGAAAATGCCGACGCCCGCGATGAGCGTCGAGACCGCCATGCCGAGGATGATGATGTCCCGCGCGACCTGGCGCTCGTCGACTCCGACCCGGTCCGTCGTCGCCAGGTCGATCGTGACCGTCGAGGAAACGGCCGAGCGCATGGACGCGCCGATGGCGGCGTATCCGCCCCAATCCCCGCCCTTGATCTGCAGAAGGCTCGCGGTGTCCTGAATCTCCACGGGCACGCCGGTCTCCGCGGCGAACGCGTCCTTCCACGGCCCGAGCGTCGCCGGAGTGCCGCTGAGCTTGATCTTGGAAATGCCGGTCAGCCCGAGCTGCTTCTGGGCGAAGGAAAGGCAGCCCGTCATGTCCACTTTCCGCTGGTCGGCGACGGAGGCCGCGGGACCCATGAACACTTCGCGGAAGAAGACGGGCAGGCCGCGGTCGCAGATCATGATGCGGACGTTGCCGCCGTCGAAGTGGGCCTGCACGAAGGGCGCCGCTCCCTTGGCGGGATCGACGGTCTGCCAGAGGCGCAGCACCGAGCAGGGCGCGACCTCAAGCCCGATCAGGTTCAGCCCGAGGGTCGTCAGCAGGCCCGAGATATTCGCGAGGTTCTTGTTCTGCGTGACCGCGATCAGGACGCCGAGGCGCGCCTTGCCGGCCGCGTCGGGAGGCATCGACTCCGCCTGGAAGTCGTGAGCCAAAGCGTCGAACGGGATCGGGATGTATTTCTTGGCCTCGATCGGCACCGACGTGGCGAGGAAGCGCCGATCCATCACGGGCATCGGGAAATAGCGCAGCAGCCCCAGGTGGTGCGAGAGGGAAACGACCACGTTCTTCGAGTTCCACCGGATCGAGGACATGGACTGGCGTATCAGCCCCCCGACCTTGACCGGATCGGCGAGGAAATCGGTGCCCATCGTCATGGTGCCGCTGGCCGCCTTGCCCTCGGGCGGAATCGGGATGCGCACGAGATGCTCGACGGTCATGGCGCCGCTCTTCCCCGGCTTCGTCTCGGCGATGTACAAGGTCTCCGGGCTCAGGTACAAGCCGAGGCAGGGGCCGGTCAACGGCTTGGCCTTGCCGAAGGCCAAGGTGTCGATCAGCTGGTCGATCTTGGCGCTCATTCGGTCCTCGCGAACGCGAGATCGACCTTCGTGCCGGCGCCGGACGCGCCGGAGCTCATGAAGATTTTCTTGGAGTCCACCTGATAGCGGTTGACGAGGATGCCGGCGACCATCTTCGCGCGCTTGTCGGCGAGCGCGGCGCCTTCGGGCTCCTCGGCCGCGCTGTGCCCGGTCACCTTGAGGCTCTCGAGCGGATGCGCGGGCACCGCCGCCGCCGCGGTGGCGAGCAGCTTCTCGGACGCGGCGGTCAGCTGGTACGTCCCTTTATTGAAATTCAGGGCCCATTCCGTGGCCGCCGGCTTGTTCCCGGCCTTCGTCGGCTTCTTTTCCGGGGCGGGCTCGGGAGCTTCCTCCGGCGCCTCTTCCTGAGCCGGCGCCGCGGCGACCTTCGGCTCGGTCACGCGCGCGGCCTTGCCTTTGTCGCCCTTGCCCGCCTTCTTGCCGCGGACGGGGCGCTTGACGACCTGGCGCTTGCTGCGCGCCGAGGAGGCGCCGGGCTGGACCTCGACGGCCTGGGCCGCGGCCGCCACGCCGGAAACGAGAGGCTTCTCGGCGGCGCCGGCCATGTCGGCGCTGGGGGCCAGCGGAGCGGCGGCCGTGCTCTTGGGCGGAGCGGCGGCGGCCTCGGAGGCCGTCGCGCCGGACGCGCTCTTCGCGGCGTCGGCCGGAGCCTTGTCGGCGAGAAGCTTTTCGGAGGCGCCGTCGTCGAGTACCTGGATCCAGCGGTGCACCGACCGCTGGCGGTTCTTCGCGTCCATCGCCGTCAGCACGCACTCGTAGCGGCCGGCCGCCAGCGTCTCGCCGAAGTAGTTCTGTTTGCCGTTCCAGAAAATCTGGTGGAACACGGGGCCGCCGCCGACGACGTCCTGAAGCGGCGCCAGCTCGGCGCCGTCCGAGGACGGCTGCAGGAGCTGGAACTTCCAGGACACGAGCCCGGCGGGCGGGTCGGACACGGAGAATTCGATGATGACGCCCTGACCGCGCGCGGGCCGGAACGAGGGCGGATAGACGCCGAGCGAGATGGGCGGTCCGAGCTCGTCGCCGACCGCGCTCTCCACGACGAGGTTCAGCGGCTGGTTGTACACGAACACGATGACGACGCCCTTGAAGTCCATGAGCCCCTTCGGAATGTCCACCTGCGTGTTCAGGAGATTGACGCGCACGCGGGGCGGCGCGACGCCCGCGTTGAAGAGGTGGGCCGAGATTCCCATAGTGCGGCGCATGTCCATGACCTTCGCGTCGCCGACGACCGTGCCTTCCGGCAGGATCACGGCCTGGGTCGTGCCGAGCGCGAACACGAGCTTCGTCAGCGGATCGAGGATCTTGGACGCGCCGGTCTGGAACGCGATGCCGGTCTGGAACAGCAGGGGAGCGGGAATGCCGATCGCCTCGGGGTCGCCGTTCTCGCGCATGACGACGCGCACGCCTTCGATCGATTTGATGTCGACGAGGCTCTTCTCCACGGCGCTGCGCAGGCGGGCGCGGATTTCCTTGCGCATCAAGGCCTTGTTCGCCGACGGCATGTCGTCGGCGCGCGCTCGCGCCGGCGCGGTCTTCTTGCGCGCCTTGGAACGGGCGGTCTCGTCGTCGATCGCGTCGAAGCGGGATCCTCTCGAGGAGGGGTTGGCTTCGACCTCGGTGATCACCTCGGACGCGGCCGGATCGGCGCGCTTGATCGGGCTCGCCGCGTTGCCGTTGACGAGCTCGTTGACGGTCACGCCGGCCTTCGGCGCCGGGGCGCCCCCCGCGCCTCCCGAGGAGTTCATGCGATGCGTGATCAGATTGATGTATTCGTTGGCCATCGAGCGCTCGGACGGATCGCCCTTCGTCAGGATTTCCATGAACCGGTCCATCGCCTGGATGTCCTCGCCGTTTTCGTAGAAATGCACGGCGATGCGCATCGGACGGCTCAGCCCCCCTCCGCCGCTCTCCTCGCCCGATTGGGCGCGGACGAGAGGGCTCGCGAGGCTGAGCAATAAGGCGGCGATCAGGGCGATGTTCTTCAAAGGCGCTAAATAACGAGTTCCCAGGCGTGGTTCTCCCGGACAAGCTGAATCATAATGGAACCCGATTGCTGAATTATTACGCAAATTTAATCCGGGCCGGCCGTGGACGCCGATCAGGGAACGCGCCCCATCGCGGTCAGGCGGGCCCGTATGCCGGCGTTCCCGGGCTCGAGGGCCAGCGCGGCCCTCAGCTGCGCCTCCGCATCGGCCTGCCGTCCTAAGGACAGATAGGCGTTGGCCAGATTGACGCGCGGCGCCGACCGGGCCCGGTCGCGGGCCACGACCGCCTCGAGCTCGACCGCGGCGTCCGCCGCGCGCCCGTTGGCGAGCAGCAGGCTGCCATAGACGAATCGGGCCTTGAGGAAGGACGGGCGGCGCGCCACGAGGGCCGCGGCGCGCTTCAGCGATTTTTGGGACCAGTCCCCCTTCGAGACGTCCGCGTCGAGGGAGCGCAGCTCCGAGAGATCGTCCAGGACCGCCGCCTTCGGCCGCCCCGACTGGCGCGCGACCGCGAGGAGGTTTTGCTCGAGCACCGGCGCCTCGGGCGAGATCTCGACGGCGCGCGTGTACATGGCCTCGGCGTCGGCCCAACGCTTCTGCAGCGTCAGCAGATACCCGAGGTTGTTCCAGTGGTTCGTGTTGAGCGGGAAGATCTTCACGGCCTCGGAGAGCAGCGCCGCGGCGGCGGCCCCGTTCTTCACGTGATCGCGAAGGTAGAACGCGCTGAGGCCGTTGACCACCGATTCCGAGAGCGGATTGAGCGCCCACGCCGTCTCGAAGTAGCCGCCGGCCTTCTCGGGGCGTCCAAGCTGGGACGCGTAGACGGTGCCGAGGTTGAAATAGATCTCGTCGTAGCCGGCGTTCGCCTCCAGCGCCCCTTCGTACGCCTCGGCGGCCTTGGCCGCCTGCCCCGAGCGCGCGTAGGCGTTGCCGAGCTCGTAGATCGAATTCACCTCGCGCGGGCCCCAGGCTCGCGAGCGCTCGAGCGAGCGGATCGCGGCGGGCATGTTTCCCTGGCGAATCTCCTTGAAGCCCGCGAAGTACCAGACCTCGCGCTCCCAGAAGCGCACCTGCCACCACGCGGCGAACAGGCTCGCGCAAATCAAAACGCCGGCGGCGAGGCGGCGCGCCGGGAGGGACGGCGACCAGGTCCGAAACAGCGCCGCTTCCCGGGCGCCTCGCCCCATGGCCGTTCCCGCGATCCACCAGAACAGGAACGCGGGGACCGCGAAATGCAGGGACACGTTCAAGAGGTTGTCGGCGAGGACGGCCGCGCCGCCGGCGACGGCGCCGAGCCAGACCGGGTCCTCCCCCGCCTTCGTCTTCATCCAGCGCCAGGCGCTGGCGAAGAACGTCGTCCAGAGCCAGAAAAAAGCGCCGAGGCCGAGCAGGCCGGTCTGCGAGAACACCTCGAGAATCTCGTTGTGCGAGTTGTTCGCGTGGGTCCGCATGGTGTGGTAGAACGAGTAGGCGTGAAGGAGGTTCCCTTGGTGGAACGGGTAGAACAGCTCGAACAGCCCGGCGCCTTTCCCGAGCAGCGGCGACTCGTTGCCCATCATCCACGCCGAGGTCCAGATCAGCACGCGCTGATGCCACGGGCTGTAGAAGCCGTCGCGCTTGGTGATCGCCGAGAATTCGGTCAGGCGGCCCAGAAAGGTCGGCGTGTAGCCCGACGAGATCGTGCTCGAGGGCCAGCCGAGGGCGAGCGCCGCCGCGAGCCCGAACAGCAGGCCGACGGCGCGCGGCTCCTCCTTAAGGCGAGCCCTCAGCCGCGGCGACAGCGCGAGCGCCGCCACGCCGACCGCGGCTCCGCCCCAGGACGAGCGCGTCAGCGTCGCGAGCAAAGTCGCCTCGAGGATCAGGAACAGGAGGCCGTACGTCCAGCGCCGCGCCGTGGACTTCTCGACGAGGAAAAAAGCGAGGGCGGTGGGCATCAGCGCCGCGTTGTACGTCGACAGGAAGTTGGGGTTGCCGAAGGTCGACAGCGCCCGACCGCCGTAGGGGTTCAGGACGTTCGGCCAGACCAGCTCATAATTGAAGTACTGGCACACGCCGTACATCGACGCGAGGAAGCCCGTCGCGAAGGCCAGATGAAGGTAATCGATCGTGCGGCCGCGTCGGCACAGCCAGCCGGCCGCGCCGAGGCCCGCGACCCACACCAGCGCGCCGTACGGATCCCACGCGAGGCGGAAGAAATCCTCGGTGGGCGCGCCGACGCGGGTGCGCGCCGCCGGGAACGCGATCCAGAGCAGTCCCCAAAAGCAAACCAGGGCGATCCAAGGGCCGAGCTCGACGTCGGAGGAGTCCTCGTCCTCGGAGGCCGCCGTCGCGGCGAGCCAGAACACCGCCAGGCAGTTGACGAGCAGGAATATCGCGCCGCGCGCGCCCTCCGCGGCGATGGCCGGCCGGTAGAATTCGACGTGGCCAAAGTACGCGCGCAGCCAGCTCGCGCCCCAGACGAGAACGACCCCGGCCAAAGGCCAGGCGACCGGGAGCTTCGGCAGCCTCGCGCCCTCTGGGCGCAGCGCCTCGCGCCCAGCCCAGGCCGCGAAGGCGAGCGCCGCCGTGATGTTCAGCAGGGCGATCTGGGAAACGTAAGGGTTGCGGGTGAGATTGGTGAAGA